>CACZTG010000306.1 GCA_902783995.1 uncultured Ruminococcus sp.
GGCTGTGCTATATATTTTCTATGCCGATATGAGAGGATATGAAACGCTTGTGTTTTCGGGGCAGGCTCCCGCTGCAAGGCGCTGTGCCGCTTCCGGTGATGATTATTATTACATATCCGTCGGCAAGGTGTATGATAAGTACGGAAACGAGCTTATATCCGAAGGAGAAACATACAGTATTGCGGTAAGCGGCGAAAGCCTTTATTATGTTAATAACGACAGGCTTTGCCGGTATAATTTAAAAACGGGCGAAAAAGCGGCTCTTGAAGCGGGACTGTTATATGAGGGGCTTGCGGCGGATAAGGGAGCGGTCTTCGCGAAAGCAAGCGGCAATATTTATCAGCATTGGTTTTACCGCGCGGATAAAGAAACAAGAATTGAGGAGGAAGCGCCTTTTTCCGAAGCGGATAGGGTGACCGTATCTGCCGTAAAGGACGGCTACCGTTTTTTCGCGAATGACGATACGCTTGAATATTCGGCGGTTATAGCTGAAAACAACCGCATAATAAGCCGTGGTACAAACGAGCGCTCACTGCTTTATATAAGCAACGAAAAAATAATCACTTCGGATCATGAAAAGAACGCGTTCCGCATTTACGGCACTGACGGGAAATATATTAAAAGCGTAGTTTTGCCCGAAGGGTATCACTACGAAATATCAAACATTTATTCGTCCGGCAGAAAAATATATTTTCTTGCCCAGAAGCAAAAGGGTAATAAGGTGAAGGGTTATTATAACCTTCCGGATCGGTTTCATATTTCCGATGCCGTTATGAGCTTTGACGGTGAAAATTTTGAAACGCTTTACGAATCGGGAAAAAATAAAAGAATCGTGGGTTTTGACGGAAAAAATGTTCTCTTTGCGAAAGGCAGAAGGCTTTTTACCTCGAACGGCAGAGAAATCGGCACAATGAAAAAAAGCAAAACCTATATCTTTGAGCATTGCGCCGGCAGAGTATTTGTCCGGAACGAAGAAAACGAAATGATAAACACCTTTGAGTGGTAGCTTGACGGAAGGATGACGGGGCTGTGAATAATAATATAAGCGGAAAAATCAATTTTATATTAACCTTTGTGTTAATCGGACTGATTCTTGGCACAAAGGTCTGTATGTACGGACTTTCGCTTGTTTTAAAGCTTTTCGGGACGGCGGACGGAAACGTAATGTTTTTTGTTCCGCCTGCCGTACTCGCGGTTATCGCCGCCGTAATTTATACGGCGGCGGTAAAGCCCGTAAAAGCTGAAAACAAACCGCTTTTCGTTTTAAAAAGTATTTTATGTATAGCCTGCGCCACCTTAATAACGCTTATTTGCTTTACGGCTTGGGTGGTATTAAGCTTTTCCGTGGGAATGGGCTTTTTCTATTAGGCAAAAGGAGGATAACGTGAAAAGGACTGAAAAAATAAATTTCTTTTTGATTTTTATAATTATCGGAACGATGGTCGGCGATTTGTACGCCGATTTAAGCACTCCGCTCATAAGGTACGGAAAAGAAGCTTTGTTTTTTTTCGCGCTCATATCGTGCGAAGCTCTGATTGCGGCAATATACATAAAGCTGACAGAAATCGTGCCTTTTAAAATGAAATACTTTGTTAAGTACGCTCTTTTTGGAATTGCGGCGTCCTTCTCCGCGTTTATTGTTTTTAATATTGCCGGAAAAATAATTTAAAAAAAACGGTCGGCTGTAATCAGTAACCGACCGTAAAAAGCCACCGGTTCGGAGCGCTGACAAGCTTGTCTGACCGGGGCAACTTTTAAAAAAACGACAATTTTTCTTTATTTTATTTAAGCGGCGCGGTTTTTTCTGAAACCGCGCCGCCTCATTTATCAGCCTCTGTTCAGACTTGACAGTCCGGGCTTATTTTTTTGTAATAATAACCTGTTTTGTTTCATCGTTCCAATCAACGTTTGCGTTAAGAGCTTCCGAAACAAATCTTACAGGGCAGTATGTTCTGCTGTTTTCGATAAACGCGGGTGAATCAAGCTCAACTGCCGCACCGTTAATATAAGCGGTATTTGAATCGACTGTAAGTTCGATTACAACATCGTCTCTTTCGATTTTAACCAGCTTAAGGCTCTCGTCCCACGAAACCTTTGCGCCGAGCGCTTCCGCAACAAATCTTATCGGAAGCATTGTTCTGCTGTTTACAATCTTCGGGGCAACATCATTTTTAACCTCTTCGCCGAACACCGATGCCGTCACGTCGTTAATTGTAAGAATAATACTTTCTTTGCTTCCGCCGTCAGTCGGGTTCCGGGGATCTATAACCGTTATCGGGGCAATCGTGCCGTTGCCGGATTTTCTGCCGCTGCCGCCGCCACCTGTAGAGCCGGAGCTTTCGGCTTTTATGTCAACATATCCGTCCGAAGCTTCCGTTTCAGGCTTAACAGAGCCGCTTTCCGTTTGTGCGAAAACATCGGTATATATTACTTTTATGGGCGACTGACCGGCTTTTGCGGCGTCTTTTATATTAAAACGAACCTTGCATAAAAGACCGTTTGCATCAACAGGTGTAGCTGAAGCTCCCGCTATACCGACATACGAATCTTCGGTACTTATCACGCCGACCATAATACTAAAGTTTACATCGCCTTTATCCGCAATTTCTGCGTAGTTGATATATTCGAGCGCTTCTTTATCATAAGAAAAACGAACGGTAATAGAATTTATCGGAGTTTTTGACTCAACATTTACAGGGACAGATACCATATCTCCCTTTTCGCCGCTGACATTACCAACGGTGATTTTTACTTTTTCAGCTGTTGCAGCCGCGTCGGATTCTTCAGCAAAAGCACAAACCGAAACAAGCATAAGTGCCGCGAGAAAAATAAAAAATGTTTTTTTCATTGGTTTTTCAATTCCTTTCATAACCTCTTTTAAAGAGTAAATTATTCTTTCTATAATTTTACAACATATTTGCCGAAATGTCAATAGTTTTTAATGCCAAAAATGTTGATATAAGCAAAAAAATAAAATTAATTTTGTAAAAATATTGAAAAGAAATAAAATATATGGTAAAATAGAAACAGTATTTTAAACGGGAGCTGATTAAAATTCCTATACTTAATAAAGACGATATAAAAGAAAAAGAAAAATTTAATAAATTTGTCCTTGAAAACGGGGATATTACCCAGACAACATATTGGGGAGAGGTTAAATCAAACTGGCAGTATGAAGGCGTTTATCTTGAAAAAAACGGCGAAATTTACGCGGCTATGCTGCTTCTTATACGAAAGCTGCCGATAGTGGGAAAATCGCTTGCGTACAGCTCAAAGGGACCCGTATGCAATGTTTTTGACAAAGATGTTTTCTTAAATCTTATAAAAGAAGCGGAGCCCTTAAAAAAGAAATACGGGCTTTTTTCAGTAAAGCTTGACCCCGAAGTGCTTTGCACAAAGGAAAACGAGGATTATTTCAAAAAGCTCGGCTTTAAGGTGAAAAGCGGACATAAGCACCTTCATGACTACGCGCAGCCGAAGTTTAATATGGTACTTAATACAGACGGCAAAACAGAGGACGAGCTTATGAGCGAGTTCAGCAACAAAACCCGCTACAATATAAGGCTCGCATACAGAAAAGGCGTGACCTGCCGTTTTGACAACAGCGTGGAAAGCGCCGCTAAATTTCACGAAATATACAAAATAACCGCAATAAGAGACAGCTTTTCTTACCGTGACAGAGAATATTTTGAAAATATGGTAAGAGTGATACCGAAAGAAAATTTACGTATATATTTTACGGAACACGAGGGTGATGTGCTTTCGGCGGCGGTCTGCGTTAAAAGCGGCGATAAAATGTGGTACATGTACGGGGCAAGCAGCAACGAAAAGCGTAATCTTATGCCGAATTACGCCATGCAGTGGGAAATGATAAAATGGGCGCTCGAAAGCGGCTGCAAGCGTTACGATTTCGGCGGCGTTTTTGTGCTTGACAAGGAAAACGGGCTTTATAAATTCAAAAAAGGCTTTTGCGATAAAGAGGAAACCCGCGAATATCTCGGTGAAACGGATATGGTTTATTCCAAAATCTGTTTTTTCGCTTACGATAAAATCCTGCCGTTTATGCAGAGCTTTAAGCGCGGTATTTTTAAGCTGATAAAGAGGTAAAATGAAAATGAAAAACAACAAATTTTTTTCTGAAATATACGGAAACTTCGGTTTTGGCTGTATGCGCCTGCCTATGAAGGGCGATAAAGTGGATTATGAGCTTTTTTGCCGTATGACGGACGAATTTATCGGCGCGGGCTTTAACTATTTTGATACGGCGCATGGATATATCGGCGGCAAGTCGGAGCTTGCGATAAGGGACTGTGTGGCAAAACGCTATCCGCGTGAAAAATTTGTTCTGGCAAATAAACTTTCCGAGCCGTATTTCAGCAAACAGGAGGATATCCGCCCTTTTATTGAGCAGCAGCTCTCATGGTGCGGAGTGGATTATTTTGATTTTTACCTTATGCACGCGCAGGATAAGAAAAATTATGTGAAATACAAACGCTGTAAAGCGTATGAAACGGCTTACAGCTTAAAAAAAGAAGGGCTTATACGTCATTTCGGCATTTCTTTCCATGATAAGGCTGATGTACTCGATATGCTGCTGACGGAACACCCCGAGCTTGAATTTGTGCAAATACAGTTTAACTACGCAGATTATGAGGACGCTTCCGTAGAAAGCAGAAAAGTGTATGAGGTTTGTGAAAAGCACGGTAAACCGGCTGTTGTTATGGAGCCTGTCAAGGGAGGCAGTCTTGTAAAGCTTCCGCCGGCAGCGGATAAAATCCTGCGTGGTTTAAACGGCGGCAGCAACGCAAGCTACGCTCTTCGTTTTGCGGCAAGCTTTCCGGGCATTTCCTTGGTGCTTTCCGGTATGAGCGATATGGCTCAGATGCAGGACAATTTAAGAGCAATGAAAAATTTTAAGCCCCTTAATGAAACCGAAATGACGGCAGTAGAGGCTGTCTGCGCCGTTTTTAAGGAGCTGAATATAATTCCCTGCACCGCCTGTCGTTATTGTATTGAAGAAAATATATGTCCGAGGGGCATCAGAATACCCGATATGTTTTCTTCGCTCAATGCATACGAAGCATTTCATAATTGGAATACAAAATATTATTACAGCAGCGTTCTCACGGACGAAAGCCACGGAAAGGCTTCGGACTGTATAAAGTGCGGAAAGTGCGAAAAAGTCTGTCCTCAGCATCTGGAAATCCGGCAGCTGCTTGAAGCTGTAGCGAAAGCGTTTGAATAGGCAAAAGAAAGCCGGTACGCCATGATTTGCTGAATTTTTAAGGTATCGGATTTTTGTTGTCGGGAGAACCGGTCCCTTGACATATAAGCTGTTGAAAAGATGTTTTGAGGGGCGGACACGACCGAAATGTGACAAAACAGGTGCATCAGACTGTCACGTCCGCCTGTCACTATATTTATTAATCCAAATGTAAGTTTTCTTTCAATGCGTTTTGCAAAACGTTTGAAAAGTTGATGCCTTTTTCACGGGCAATATAGTCTAACCATGAGGGTATTGTAAGAGTTTTTTTAACAGACCTTGTATCTGTCTTTCTTAAATATTCAAAAACATTAAACTGTATAAGCACAACAAATTCGTTTTTTTGCAATTTTATTGATTCAATGCTGCTTGGATTG
This sequence comes from uncultured Ruminococcus sp., assembly GCA_902783995.1. The sequence continues at coordinate 5,641 of CACZTG010000306.1, forward strand.
GGGAAGGTAAAATTACCGTCTGTGCTCTCGCAGTATAAGCCTATTGCGTCAAAGGCTTTTTCATAAGCTTCCTCAATCGTTTCGCCTTCGGTAAAACAACCGGGCAAATCCGGAAAGCTTACCGAATAGCCCGTATCCTCGTTACGGAATACCGCAGGATAAAAAAAGATTTTATTCATTATAAACTTGCCTCCTATTTAGATATACCTGCCTGTTTTAAAATCGCTTGTTCTGTTCCTTTTTTTAAATCTTTATTATGCATCGGAATAACTATAGTAGTGTTAGTTTCGGCTTTAAACAGCTTTTTATGTGAACCGTTTTGTGAAATTTCAGTAAAACCGTTTCTTTTTAATAAAGATACCATTTCTTTTGGAGTTAAAGGCATTATATTCACCCCTATA
>CACZTG010000307.1 GCA_902783995.1 uncultured Ruminococcus sp.
ATGCACAGAATTTGAACAGTGAGGTGTACCTATGCTTAACAGATGGGAGATACTTGAAACTCTGCATATGTTTTCTGATGAAAATCTTGATATAAGAACCGTTACAATGGGGATATCACTGCGTGACTGCGCCGGTGATGATATTAACAGATTGTGCGAAAAAATATATGATAAAATAACAAAAAAAGCGGGAAAACTTGTAAGTGAATGTGAAAAAATTTCCGCCGAATACGGAATACCCATTATAAATAAACGTATTTCCGTAACGCCAATCGCGCTTGTTGCGGACGGCTGCGAGGGTGATTTTAAAAAAATCGCGGGGACGCTTGATGAGGCGGCAAAAGACACAGGAGTGAATTTTATAGGCGGTTATTCAGCTCTTGTGCATAAGGGATTTACCTCGGGTGACAGAAAGCTTATAAGTTCAATTCCGCAGGCACTTGCGGAAACGGATAGACTTTGCTCGTCCGTGAATATCGGCTCGACAAAAGCGGGGGTAAATATGGACGCGGTAAAAATGATGGGAAATATTATATATGACGCGTCAGTTAAAACAAAGGACAAAGGCTGCATAGGTCCCGCAAAGCTTGTTGTGTTTTGCAACGCGGTTGAAGATAATCCGTTTATGGCGGGGGCTTTTCACGGCATAGGTGAGGGAGAATGTGTAATAAATGTCGGTGTAAGCGGACCGGGAGTTGTGCAAAACGCGATTAAAAAGCTTGGTAAAGATGCGCCTTTAAACGAGGTTGCGGAGGTTATAAAAAAGACGGCGTTTAAAATTACACGTATGGGACAGCTTGTTGCGGGTGAAGCGTCAAAAAGGCTCGGCGCGGAATTTGGTATTGTGGATTTATCACTTGCGCCGACACCTGCGGTGGGCGACAGCGTTGCGTATATTCTTGAAGAAATGGGCATAGGAACCTGCGGAACTCACGGCACGACCGCAGCGCTTGCGATGCTTAATGACGCCGTAAAAAAAGGCGGAATTATGGCAAGCTCCTCCGTCGGAGGCTTATCGGGCGCTTTTATACCCGTCAGTGAGGACGCGGGTATGATTGCGGCGGCGAAATGCGGCGCTTTAAGTATAGAAAAGCTTGAAGCTATGACTTCGGTTTGTTCGGTTGGGCTTGATATGATTGTTGTTCCGGGAGATACATCACCCGAAGTTATTTCGGCAATAATAGCCGATGAAGCCGCTATCGGTATGGTAAACTGTAAAACGACTGCGGTAAGAATAATACCGGCGATAGGTAAAAAAGTCGGTGAAGTGCTTGAATTTGGCGGCTTGCTCGGAAGCGGTCCCGTAATGCCGCTTAACACGTTTGCTTCGGAAGGTTTTGTAAATCGGGGCGGAAGGATTCCCGCTCCGCTGCACAGTCTTAAAAATTAGAAGGAAGGTTTTTTGTGTGGATGAGATAATTAAAAAAATTATTGCCATAGAGAAAAAAGCGGATAAGCTGGTTGATGACGCAAAAAAGCTTAACGAAAATGTTGAAACGGAAGCGAAAAAAGAGGTTAATCCCGAAATTGAGAAAATAAACGACAGTATAAAAGTGCAGCTTGATGAGATTTATAAGGAAAGCGAAAAGCGCGTTGAAATTAAAAAAACCGAATTAAAGGATGTATGTGAAAAAGCAAAAAAAAATATGTACGAAAAATATGAAAAAGACCATGAAAAATGGGTAAGGCTTATTTTTGAACATATTTTTGACTGATGGAGGGAGCAAGGGAAAATTGAACGGACAGATAAATTACGGCGCGGTTGTGACAAAAGTACGGGCAATGTCCGCAAAGCTGCTTGACGCGCAGGATTATAAGCAGATGTCTGTTTTAAAATCCATTCCCGAAATAATATCCTATCTTAACGGCAAGGAAGCGTACAGCGGAGTTTTTTCGGGGCTTAAATTCAGTGATATAAACCGTGATAAGCTTGAACAGATATTGAACACAACGCTTTTTAAAGATTATCTTAAGCTTCAGCATTATTTGAGTGATGAAGACACTGCTTTTTGCAAAAATTTTTTACGAAAGTACGAGATAAATATACTTAAAAATATGATAAGGCGCATAAAAGGCGGTATGGATTTTACGCTTGAATTTGAAACCGATGAGTTTTTTAAAGAAACTTCTTTTAAGAAAATCAGGATTGAAAGTGTAAAAAACTTTGATGAAATTGTTAAAGCAATTCGCGGAACGCCATACTATAATGTTTTGATGTCGCTTTTAAAACGGGAAAAAGAGCCGTCGCTTTTTGAAATCGAAACGGCGCTTGACCATTTTTATTTTGATGAGCTTTGGAAGGCGAGAGAATATATAAGCGAAGAAAACAAAAAAATTGTTGAGCATTGTATCGGAAGCAAAGTTGACCTTTATAATGTGCTGTGGATATACAGAAGTAAAAAATATTTTAAAATTAAAGATGAGTATGTTTACAGTTATTTGCTTCCCGTCCACTA
>CACZTG010000308.1 GCA_902783995.1 uncultured Ruminococcus sp.
CCGTCAAGATAAAAAATGCCTCCGCTTGTAAAGCCTTTGCCCTTTATTGTTAAAACAGCGTCAACTCTTTCCGGATTTTCCGCAACAACATAATTGCCGTTATCGAGAGTTTTTACGACTTCCGAAGGCTGAAGCTTTATGTCCTCAATCACTCCCATAAAACTGCCTTTATCATCATACAGTTTTTCACCGGTTTTAAAATATGAGGCACTTTCTTCTTTTATACCGTTAACCAAAACAGTATAGCTTTTTTCCGTAATATTCGCCCCTTCTCCCGCAAGTCCGCTGAATTTCAGAAACAAAAAAGCGGCGGCGGCAATTATAACAAGCAAAATAAATAAATCTATAATACTAATTTTACCGAAAATCTTTCCGTTTTTATCAATAATCATTATAAACAACCACCCTCCGTACTAATTTTTAATTTCATCAATTGAAACAATAACAGCGTTTAAAGCATAATTATCCGCTTTATAAGTATTTTTTTTGCCGATTTTCAATTCCATATCATCAATTGTAATTGTCTGACCGCTCAGCGAATACGCGCTTTCAACAACAAAATCCGCCGTATAATGTTTTGGATGTTCGGCAGCGATATATTCACCTTTTTCACTGTCAAAAGCCTCTTTGTTTATATATTTTTCAATATAATTAATCTTTACAATTTCCCCTTTTTCGGTATCTTTAGAGGCATCTTTTAACGTGTCCCCTACCTTGATAAGCTTTGCAACGCCTTCGCTTATATTATCAGCATGAAGCGTGTATCTTACAACGTTATTATCCCCTGACTGCCTTGCTGAATTTGTTTGCCAATTGCCGTTAGCGTAATACGAAAAACCTACAACAAGAACAACAAACGCAAGTATAATCAGAATATCAATAACATTAAAATGAACTCTTTTCTTTTCGGTTGACATAAAACTAACCTTCCTTTCCGCCATAATATATTTTTTCTATATTTTCCGCATATTTTTTTGCGGTAAATTTTTTTTCAAAAATTTCAAGCGCCTTTTCGGACATTTTTCGGTAAAGAATATCGTCTTTTAAAAGCTTTTCAAGCTTTTCCGCCATTGCTTCGCTGTCGCATACCGGAAACAAAAACCCGTTTTCGCCGTCTTTTATAACGCCGGGATTGCCGCCGTAACGGCTTACAACAGCGGGTTTGCCGAGGCTCATTCCTTCAAGCAGCGAAATACTTGTGGCTTCTGTTCCGTATGAAGCGTTTGCGCATATATCGGTAACGGCAGTAAGATTCAGAGGGTCATTTATAAAACCTACAAAATCCACACAGTTTCCTTTTGAGGCAGCATAAGCTTTAAGTTCTTCCTCGTATGAGCCTGTCCCGGCAATGATAAACTTCGCGTCTGTTCCACGTTTTTTTAATATCTCCGCCGCGTCAATGAAACATTTATGTCCTTTAACAGGTTCAAGACGAGCTATAATTGAAACAACCTTCTGCCCGTCATTAATGTTAAATCTCTTTTTTTGCATATTGATTTCATCTTCGGACAGCTTTGGCGGATAATCAATACCGTTAAGCACAACGCTGATTTTTTTTTCGTTTATTCCGACAGCGGTAAGATTATCCTTGGCAGCCTTAGCGACAGCAATTGCCCTATCCGCAAAAAGTGTGAAAACAGTTTTGTTTATAATATGTCCGACTGGGCTTTTCATAAACGCGGAAGGCTCATAAACGCAGTGAAGTGTATATACTATGCGTTTTACGCCCGCAAGCCGTGCCGCAATACGTCCCGACATTGAAGCGTGTGTATGAACAACATCCGGCTTGATTTTTTTAATCAGCTTTTTCAGTTCTATTACACCAAGGATACTGAAGGATTTATCGGCAATACCGCTGACTTCATAAACTTTAACTCCAAGCTCCGAAAGCGGTTTTTTAAGCTTACTGCCTTCAGGTACGGCAACAGATAAATCAATCTTATTTTTATCATATTTTTCCGAAAAAATCAATACGCATTTTCCTGCGCCTCCGATATTTTTATCGGAAATAATATTTAAAACTTTAATCAAGTTTATCACCTTCTTTTGATATATCTTTAAGCGCTGCCGCAAAAGCAAGAATAACGAAAAATAAAGCGTAGATTCTGTAATTATACCAGACATTGTCAAACATACCCTGAAGCAAAAATCCTCCCATACCTGCCGCAAGCGATACGGAAACCGGTCTTAGCGCAGCGGATTTTTTGCTTACAGTGCCCGTAAATTTAAAATATAAAATCATTGTAACCGCGAACAAAAGCATGCCGATAACACCTGTCTCGGAAAGTATAAGCAAATAAAGATTATGCGGATGAGGCGCAGATATAGCGCCAAGCGCGTAACGCGGATAGACGGAATTAAACGCGTCCGAGCCGAGACCTATGCCTGTTAAAAACGTATCCCTTAACATTCGGTATGTTCCCTGCCATATAAACACTCTGTATGCGGTTGAGGTGTCGGCAGTATTTCCTATACTTAAAAGCCTGTCGATTACTGTCTGCGGCACAACAAACGGCACTGCGAATATTCCGAGTGTCATAAATACAAAAAAGCGTTTTGCGCAAAGCGCGAGCATAAGTCCCATACTGAATATTATGCCTATCCAGCAGCCTCTCGAATATGTGAAAACAAGACAAAGAAGCTGCAAAAAAAGCGAAATCAAAGCAGCGATTTTAGACTTTGAATTTTTTGCGGTAAACAGTCTTGAAGCAGTCAGCGGTATTGTGAGCAAGAAAAATTCTCCGAGTACATTCGGGTTTTCAAATGTTGAGCAAACTCTACCCGAAATTTCTTCAAACATTTCCTCGTCCTGCCACGTAGTTTTTGAAAGCCCGAAAATTTGCTCCGCAATTCCGTATGCGGCAACTCCCGTCGCCGAAACAATAAAACAGTCAAGAGTAACAAAAAAATTTTTTGATACCTGTAAAAAACGCCGCGCCGCAAAAAAGAATAAAATAAAGCCTATATAAACAGCCGCTATTTTTGCGCTCTGAAATTTTGTTTCGGAATTTAAAACTCCGAAAATATTTACAAAAACCATACCGAGCGCGGCAATATCAAAACCGTCAAAATTAAAGTCTGTTTCACCGCTTTTTGCTTTTCTGACAAAAAGCGCAACGACCGCGAAAAGGCTTAGTCCAAGTACCGCCATCGTCGGCAAAAACGGCAAAAAAACAATCGCGAAAAACGGCAAATATTGTGATTTCAACATCAATGCTACAAAAGCGATTATTAACACAATAAAAAGCTGCATATGAGGTACAAGATACATCGCTCCGAATGCAGCTCCTATACCTATAGAAACCGCAAGGGAAAAATAAGGCTTAGTTTCCTTTAACATACATTTTTTAAACGGTTTCATTTCAAAAAAATCAAGAAAAAATTCACCTTCCGCCAGAAAAGAAACCGAAGTGTTGATAAAGAAGCCGATTATACCTACAATTATAGCAGCATACCATCTGTTGCTTATAAAGCCGAGAATCGCTCGTTCGGCAGCTGCCGATACACAGCCAAAAGCAAAAAGGCAAACGGCGTAATATCTTATGCTTATATACTGCCAATTATTAAGTAAAAACATAAATCCGGAGCCGATTTGACTCTCATTCGCTTTTTCGGAAAGAAAGCGAAGCGGTTTGCCTATTAACGACTCAAAAATTTTCACAAAGAACCCAATAAACGTTTTTAGAGCGGATTTCTGTGCATAGTTTTTTGTTTCATCGCTGACAAAAATATGTCCGGCAAGGCTTTTATCGTAAAGCCTTCCGAAAAAGTCCATAATGCTGCGCAATATTCTGTAATATACGCTGTTTTCAAACCAAACCGCAAGCGCAGAAAAAATATTTGAAATAAATGAAATTATAAGACTGTTTTTCATATTTTTCGTCACCTTTACTGTTTTTTAAATTTGCCGATAAAAACATTAACTTCGGCAGGTTTAGTTATTAAAATCATTATACAGTATATTAAAAAGCCGATTGCCGCGGGAATACAAAGCACCGCCGCTCTGCATATGAAGGTATCAAGGCCAAACAAAACGGTTACGTATTTTTTTACAAAAACTATACCTACAGCGCATATTCCTCCGGACAACAATATTTTAATAAAATCAAAATAAAAACCGGAGTTTTTCCTTCCACGCATAATAATTATAAACGATGCCGCGAAAACAGCCGCAACGGAAAGCGATGCAGCAAGAGCCAATCCCTTAATACCCATAATATTTGAAAGCAAAAAGGAAAGAGACGCGTTTATAACTATTCCCCCAAGAGCCACAAACATCGGTGTGACCGAGTTTCGTTTTGAATAAAACGCTTTGTACATAATCTCCTGGAGCGCATACGGCAATATACCGATAGCGTAAAACAGCAGTACACCTCCGGTAACCGCGACCGACGCTTCATCAAACCTTCCTCGCTGATAAATAACTCTTATTATTTCTCTGCTTTCGGTTAAAAATACAACGGATATCGGCGTAACAACAAGTATTACAATTCTTAATGATGAAGTAAGAAGCTCATACCATTCTTCTTTATCATTTTCATCTATGGAAAGACGCGATAGCTTCGGGAAAATATAATTTGTAACAGACATAGCGAAAATACCCGCGGCAATAATATAAAGCTTGTTAGCGTAATTTATTGCCGACACTCCGCCCGAAACCTTTGAAGCTATCATTGTGTTTACCATAACATTTATGGGCTGAACCCATGTTCCTATAAGCACAGGCAGAGCAAGCCTTGCAACTTCAGCAAGACCGGAATCTTTTATTCCTTTACCGAAACGAAAACCTTTTTTAATTGTACTCGGCAAAAGAAAAACAAATTGTAAAAACCAACCTGTAAGAAGCGAAACCGCAAGACCTGTTATACCGAATTTTTTTTCAAGAGTTAAGAGGTATATTATACATATACTGCTTGACACCATACTCATTGCCGCAGGAAGGTTATATTCTCCAACAGATTGCAACAGTCCGACAAAGGTATAAGCGCCGCCGATAAAAATAATCATAGGAAACATTATTCTGAGAAGCTTTACTGCAAGAATCGCAGCCTCCCCTTCAAGCCCCGGCGTAAACTTCGCAATAATAAACGGCGCGAAAAATTCACCCAATAAGGTAAGCAATAAACCAATAAAGCAAACAGTATTAAAAAATGAACAGGCAAATTTTTTTGCGCGCTTTTCGCCTTTTTCCTGTATAAACTTGTTAAATACGGGAATAAAAGCCGCTGAAACCGCAGAGCCGAGTATCATATCAAAAAAGTTGGTCGGTATTTGTGACGCGGCAAGATACGCGTCAGCCTGCCATGCCGTGCCATAGGTCCCCGCAACAACCATTTCTCTTATTTGCCCCAAAAGCTTTGACATAAGCATTGCTATAAAGATAAAGCTCAAAGTGCCCGCCGTACTGTTTTTTTTACTCATATTTTCACTTCTTTTTTTGTCTGTTTAACTCTAATAGTATAACATAAATTTGTAAATTTGTAAAGTATTATTTTTTGTTGCCGTTTTAAAAACATCTGGTCGTCTTAATTGGTGGGTAATAACGCCTTATATTTTTACATTTCCTTTCGACAATTTTATAAAAAATCAGCAAAAAGCATTTTAACGGGCACGTCCGCATATTTGAAAAATTTTTATCATATACATTGTAATATAAAATGTCTGCGCGAAGGACGTGAAAACATATGACAGATATAATTACTTACGGCATAATCGCTGCCTGTGGACTGATAATCGCACTTTTAATTGCGTATCCGCTCAGGTTTTTATGGAAACCCGTACTCAGATGCATAATAAGTACCTGCGGGCTTATGCTCGCAAATCTTGTCGGTATTCCCTTCGGTTTTTCAATCGGAATTAATATAATAAATATTGCGGTATGCGCCGTCCTCGGCGTGCCCGGCTTTACAATGCTGATTTTATTTTCTCTTTTGCTCTGAATAAATTCGGGAGGCAGCGGTGTGTATAAAAAAAATAAAAAAAATCGTGCGGCTTTAATAAGCCTTATTTTTTCTGTGCTGTTGCTTTCTGCTGTCTGTTGCCGGGATTTGCTGATTATACGTATTGCCTCCGGAAACGCGTCATCGCCCGTTATCCATACTTTCAAAATCAAAACTTCTTTATTAAAGACAATTAAAGCCTCAAAAAAAATTACAGATAATTTTATGCCTTCACCGGCAAATTTACATCTTGTTTCCGCAAATTTTAAAGAAGAAAAAAAGCCTTCATTTTTGCCGGCAGCGTCCGAAGTTCCAAAACAAGCTCCAAACAACGAAAGCATTGAAAAAAATATTTCTTACGACTCCGGCAATGTTGGCATAACAAAAAAAATAACAATAAAAAATCAAACATCATACAGTGTAAGTACGGAGGAAATTTTAAAAAGTGAAAAACCTTTTTCCGTACCCGCAGAAAAACCAACGGTTCTTATACTTCATACACACGGTACGGAAGCATATACACCGTCGGAGCGCTATAATTTTACATACACCTCAAATTCACGTACAACAGATACAAACTTTAATGTCGTAAGAGTCGGCACGGAGCTTGAACGCGCGCTGACCGAACTCGGCATAAGCGTAATTCACGACGTAACAATGTATGATTATCCCGATTATAACAGCTCTTACGATAAAGCTTTTTACGGTATAAGAGCAACGCTCGCAAAATATCCTTCCATATCCGTTGTGCTTGATTTGCACCGTGACGCCGTAAACGACGAAAACGGCAAAAA
>CACZTG010000309.1 GCA_902783995.1 uncultured Ruminococcus sp.
ATTTTGCCGCAGCCCGTTTTTTTATTCGTTTATTCTGTTTTTTCAGTTATATATACGGTAAAGGAAGGTTACAACCGCACCTCTCGGGCAAAGCTCATCGGGGCTTACCCTTATGCCTGTACCGTCAAGAAGGCTTTCTCCGGCTGCCCAGTCTCTGGCTTCCTCATACCAGCCGTTATCACCAATTTGCATTGCTCTGTACAAAAATGTTATTATGTGAGCGCTGCTGCATGTCGCGTTTGGCGCGAAAGTATTTTCCGATGTACCGGAAGTAATACCGTTTTCAACCGCCCAAAGAATAGGTTTGTAATAATAATCATTGCTCTTTACGTCCGCGAACGGATTGTAAGCGCTTGAAGGCTCCGGTGAGCCTGCCGCTCTCCAAAGGAATGTGGCAACCTGACCTCTTGTGCAGCTGTCTGACGGACCGAAGGTTGTATCAGATGTTCCCGATGTAACCTTATTGCCGTAAGCCCATTTAATACCGTCAACATAATAGCCTGACGAATCAACATCATTAAAGGGAAGAACGGCCGTTATTTCACCCTCCGTCGGATTTTCGGCGCCGCCGTATTTTGCCGCATGCTCCGCCGCTGTGCTGTTATCGAGAGGATTAGCCGCCATTGCCGTTTTTGCGGAATTTGTAAGCGCGCTTCTCTGGTCGTAGAACAAAGCTGTAGATGTTGTTCCGCTTGTAACATACCAACGGTCACTTTCATCAAATTTACTTACATTAATATTAACCTGGTTGCCTGCCGCATGACTTTTTACCCAATAAACTATATTTAATCTTCCGAGCTGTTCATAAGTCTGAGCGTTTATTGTTTCGGTATTTGTATTATTGTAATAAAGCTCTAATGTAAGCGGTCTTGAAGGTCTGAATCCGTTACTCGACTCCGCACCTTCAAAATATGCGCCCGTAAGCCAGTTATAATCGGAGCTTTTTAAACGCTCGTTAAAATATGTGTCCCAGCCTGCTTTGCCGCTTGTTCCGCCCTCGGTAAAGCCTCTGCCGAACGGCTCAAGGTCGGCAAAAAGATATTTCATCATTTCCATACCGTCGTTATAGTTGTCAACAAGTCTTGTTACAGACCATACAAAATATGCCGCAACACTTCTCGGATCTGTAACATCGACAACCTGTTTAAGCTCGTCAAGATTCCACGGAGCGGGGTCCGCAAGTGTAAAATCCTGATCCTTTTTCCACTCTGTTTTAAGCTCAGCAAGGTCAACCATTTCGATATCGGTATCAACCTCAACCGATGCCGCAAGCACTGTAAGCGAAGCAGTACACATAATTACTGCAAGTAAAATTGAAATTATTTTTCTCATTATTTCAGTCTCCTTATTTTTTAACTTTTTTTGGTGAAAATTCAAAGCCAAGGTCTCTTGCATTCTGCTCAAGAGAAGAAATTATTTTCTTTTTCTTCTTGATTTTTATGTAATTATAGAATAGCTGTTCAGTTCCACGCTTTTTCTTCAGCCGCGTCCGCACGCCTTGTATATTCGGCAAGTCCGCCTGTCTTAGCGTCCTCCATAGCTTCCATATTCTTCTGAATTTCGGCTTTCTTTTCCTCTGTAAGAGATTCTTCACCCTCTTTTGCAACCTTTACGGCTGCCATTGCGGTTTTGACTGCCGCAACACCTGCCATAAGGTCACGTTTTTCTTTTTTGTTCATGCCAAGACTGAACAAGCCGCTTTCATTATCATGAACACCGAAAATATGGTCAAAATGCGCAACCGCGTTATCGGTATAATCGGTTTCGTCCTCTTTTGTATGGAAAACAACCTTAATTTCTCTTTTTACATATGGGTGAGCCCGAAGTCCCTTATTTGCTTTTTCCATATCATTTTCAATATGGTCCTGTATGCCCACAAGACGTATTTTAACACCGGATTCCTTAAAGACTTCAGGCTTGCCCGGCTCGGTAGGCCTTTCCTTTTCCACATATTGCTCATAGCTCAAAACCTGGTCGTAACGGAAAAGCTCATGATTAACCTTGTTCTGTGAAGTATTTCTGTCCATAATCTCAAACATTCCGATTTCATCGGCAAAAGATATTGCCTGATTATGAAATGCCGACGGATATGTATCCCTTTTTGCATTCGCAAAGCACTCGTTGTACAGCTTCTCCTGGCGTTTCATATACTCAATATGACCGCTTACTTCCGGCTTTGTAAGCTCCGAAAGTCTGACAAATTTACTGCACTGCCTTTCACAGATATTGCAAACATATTCGTCACCCTTGATTTTCGTGCGGTGCATTACTCCGCATTCGTTGCCGCAAAGCGTACAAACCTGCTTGCCAAACTTTTTCTTGAAAAAATCTCCTAAACCCATAAATATCCTCCTCTTTTTTATGTTTACTATAATTTAACCCTTCGGCAAATCCACTCTCATATCATAGCAGATAATTCTCGATATAAAAGTTGCTGCCTCCGAGCGTTTAACATAAGCGTCCGGACAAAAGGCATAATATTCGTCGCTGCCTGTTGCTATGCCCCTTCTGTAAAGCGCGAGAATATTCTCGGCAAACGAAGTTTTATCATCTACATCCGGTATATCCGTAAGCGGCACATCGGGATTCGGTTCATATTCGCCCGTATCCGCTCTTGAAAACAAATAAGCCATCTCACTTCTTGTTGCTGTTTTTTCCCAGTCAAAGGTTACATGCACATCAACAATTTTATTATCATAGCAATATTTCACATAAGGCTCATACCATTTTCCGTTTTCCGTCTCAAAATTATAAGCCTCATCTGTATAATACATATGTATGCAAGCCGCTATTTTCGCAGCCTCTGCAAGTGTCATATTGGCATTCGGGTCAAAAATCGTTTCGCTTTTGCCTTTTAATATACCAAACTCATACGCGGTTGAAACATAAGGATAATACCAGGCGTCGTTTGAAACATCTTCAAACGGTAAGACAATATTGTCAAGATAAACGCTTCCTTTAAAGCCGCAATCCTCGCACATAATCATACTGTGACCGAACATATCTTTTTCCACCATACTCGGAACAAGACCGGTATGCATAATATCAAAGGTAAAATCATCATCACCCTTAGCATCCGCAATGTTATCATGAAGGCTTAAAAGATCTGTTGTGCAAGGAACGCTGATATGCAGATATCCTGTCCCGTAAAGAGCTTCTTTACCGAAAACAATATCGCCGGAATATACCGAAAAAGAAGTTAAATTACCGCAGTCCTTAAACGCGTAATCTCCTATTTTTTTAACGCTTGAGGAAAAATCAACATAATCAATTGTGCTTTCCGAAAACGCTTCGTTTCCTATTTCTTCTATTCCTTCTTCGATATACACGCTTCCTGCCTCAACGCCTTTTAAAACGCCGTCTCCGATTTTCTTAACCTTAATGCCGTTTATTTCAAAGGGCACCACAATAAGACCGTCAACACCGACCTCGCACGACGTAAGTGTTCCGTCCGTGTCAACCGTGCCGCCGGGAGAAATAATATCATCGTTCGCAAACGATACTGTACAGCAAAAGATTAAAATAATCAGCGTAAAAAATGAAAAATGTTTCAAAAAATTCACCTTCCTTTTTATATAACAGATACAATTATACAATTTAATTATACTATAATTATTTTGATTAGTCACTGTCACAAGTGTCAGTAATATATACGGAACGCCCCGATTCATGACGGCGTTCATTGCTTTTATAATAGGGATATAATAACCCTTTAAAATTTCTACTAAGATTAAAAAGTAAAGAAGTAAAAGCCGGCAAGGTTCCGTAAGGACTCTGCCGGCTTTTGGAAAAGACAAACGGTTTAGATGAAATTGCGCCGCAGGCGCAAATCGCAAAAAGTGGCAGCGAAACGGAGGCGTTTTGCCTGCGTTTACAAAGGGATAGCCGCAGCAAGCGTGCTTTTTTGCGAAAGAAGAGGAGCAAGGCAGCGGGCGAATGTTTTTTTGCAAAGAAAAACGGAGCAAAGCTTTCCTTTGCTCCGACGTGGAGCGGAAGACGAGATTCGAACTCGCGACGTTCACCTTGGCAAGGTGACGCTCTACCACTGAGC
>CACZTG010000310.1 GCA_902783995.1 uncultured Ruminococcus sp.
AAGGTGAGCGACAGTCGCAAGGTCCATAACCTCCTGAACGGAAGCTGAAGCAAGCATTGCAAAGCCTGTCTGACGGCAAGCCATAACGTCCGAATGGTCACCGAAGATTGAAAGTGCGTGAGCCGCAATACATCTTGCGCTAACGTGGAAAACTGCGGGTATAAGCTCACCCGCGATTTTGTACATATTCGGAATCATAAGGAGAAGACCTTGTGAAGCCGTAAATGTAGTAGTTAAAGCACCTGCCGAAAGAGAGCCGTGAACGGCACCCGCAGCGCCTGCCTCCGACTGCATTTCCGCAATTTTCATAACCTGACCGAAAATGTTTTTGCGGCCGTGAGCTGCCCATTCGTCACATACTTCAGCCATTGTTGAAGACGGAGTTATGGGATAGATGGCTGCCGTGTCGCTGAACGCGTAAGCCACGTGAGCGGCGGCGGTATTGCCATCGACTGTAAGTTTTGTAGCCATATTTATTTCCTCCTAAAAAAATTATTTATAATATTTATTTAACGCGAGTATGAATAACTCTGCGAAAAATTTTAATCAATCAACGATTTACCTGTCATTTCCTCCGGAATTTTAAGCCCCATCATTGTAAGCATTGTGGGCGCAAGGTCCGAAAGACCTCCGTTATGAAGGGCTCCGTCATAGCCTATCATAACAAGCGGTACGGGGTTTGTCGTGTGCGCCGTAAACGGGCCGCCGTCCGTATCTATCATACAATCGGCGTTTCCGTGGTCTGCCGTAATCAGAAGCGCGCCGCCTTTTGCGGTAACGGCATCAACGACTTTGCCAAGGCACTCATCAACGGTTTCAACCGCCTTTATTGCGGCGTCCATATAGCCCGTATGCCCTACCATATCGCAGTTTGCGAAGTTAAGTATAATAACGTCGTATTTATCGCTTTCAATGCGCTTTAAAACCTCTTCCGTAACTTCATAAGCGCTCATTTCGGGCTGAAGGTCATAGGTCGCGACCTTAGGCGAAGGAATAAGCGCTCTGTCCTCACCGTCATAAACCTTTTCAACGCCGCCGTTAAAGAAAAACGTAACATGAGCGTATTTTTCGGTTTCGGCAATACGGAGCTGTTTCAGACCTTTTACGCTTAAATACTCGCCGAGAGTGTTTTTAAGACTTTCGGGCTTAAAAGCAACTTCAACATTCGGCATTGAAGCATCGTATTGAGTCATACATACGTAGAAAACCTTATTGTAAATCTTCCTTTCAAAACCCGAAAAAGCGTCATCAACAAAACAGCGTGTAAGCTCTCTTGCCCTGTCAGGTCTGAAATTGAAGAAAATTATACTGTCATTTTCCTCAACCTTTGAGCCGCCGCCTATTACGGTCGGCACCACAAATTCATCAAAAACTTTTGCACCATAAGATTTTTGAACGGCATCTGCGGCATTATCGCAGGCTTCGCCGGCTCCGAGAGCAATAGCGTCATAGGCTTTTTCAACCCTGTCCCAGCGATTATCTCTGTCCATGGCGTAGTATCTGCCCGAAACAGTAGCAATTTTGCCGACACCGATTTCTTTAAGCTTTTCTTCAAGAGCCTTTACATAATCAATACCGGAGTTCGGCGGAACATCACGTCCGTCAAGCAGAGCATGAACATTCACATCTTTTAAGCCAAACCTTTTTGCCATTTCAACAAGGGCATAAAGGTGAGTGTTGTGACTGTGAACGCCTCCGTCGGATAAAAGACCTATAAGGTGCAGCTTGCTGCCGTGCTTTTTGCAGTTATCCATAGCCGCGGCAAGCACATCGTTTTCAAAAAACGCGCCTTCTTCAATTGCCTTTGTAATCCTTGTAAGCTCCTGATATACTATTCTGCCCGCGCCGATATTGGTATGTCCCACTTCGGAATTTCCCATCTGACCGTCGGGAAGCCCTACGGCAAGGCCGCTTGCGTTAAGCTGAGCGTTCGGATATTCTTTAAGGTATTTGTCCATATTCGGCGTTTTTGCCTTGGCAATGGCGCTTACGCTTTCATCTTGTGTTACGCCGTAGCCGTCCATAATTATAAGCGCGAGAGGTCTCTTTGCCATTTTAATAAGCCTCCTTACGCGTTTGTCGCGGCATTTATAATTGTGCAGAAATCGGGAGCTTTAAGGCTTGCGCCGCCGATAAGACCGCCGTCAATATCACTCTGCGCGAGAAGTCCCGCGGCATTTTTGGCATTCATACTGCCTCCGTAAAGTATTCTCATTGTGTTTGCCGTATTTTCTCCGTAAAGTTCTTTGACAGTTTTACGGATAAAGGCGCAAACTTCGTTTGCCTGCTCGTCCGTTGCGGTTTTGCCCGTTCCGATTGCCCAGATAGGCTCATAAGCGATAACAACCTTTTCGGCGTCCTGCGCCGATATATTTTTGAGCGCAAGCTTAACCTGCATCGCGATAAAATCAAAGGTTACGCCGTTTTCACGCTGAGAAAGCGATTCACCCACACAAACTATCGGTATAATATCGTTTGCGAGCGCCTTAACCGTTTTGAGGTTTACGGTTTCATCGGTTTCCGCAAAATACTGACGTCTCTCCGAGTGACCGATAACCGTGTAGGTTACGCCTACTTCTTTAAGCATTTCAGCCGAAATTTCGCCTGTAAAAGCGCCCTTATCTTCAAAGTGCATATTTTCGGCGGAAACGGCAATTTTGCTGCCCTCCGCGGCTTTAACCGCCGCAGGGAGGCAAATATAAGGTGTGCAGACAACAACGTCGCAGGACGCTTTATCCGCGGTTTCTTTAATATCGGCAATGAGAGCGGCACCCTGTGATGGGGTATTGTTCATTTTCCAGTTGCCGGCAATTAATTTTTTTCTCATTTTTAATGACAGTCCTTTCAACTTAAAACTTATTTATCTTCAAGGCAGGCAATGCCGGGAAGCTCAAGACCTTCAAGAAATTCAAGACTTGCTCCGCCGCCTGTGGAAATATGCGACATTTTATCCGCAAAGCCGAGCTGTTCAACCGCTGCCGCGGAATCTCCGCCGCCGATAATTGTTGTAGCGTCCGCGTCCGCAACCATTTGTGCTACGGCAACAGTGCCCTTTGCGAAATTCGGCATTTCAAAAACGCCCATCGGACCGTTCCATACAATGGTTTTTGCGGCAAGAATTGTTTCTTTAAACTGCTCGATTGATTTTGGACCGATATCCATGCCCTGATAATCGTCCGGGATAGCCATAGAGTCAACAACCTTGAAGTTTGCGTCATTGCTGAAATCGTCAGCCGCAACGTTATCAACTGGGAGAAGCAGCTTAACGCCCTTATCCTTTGCTTTTGCGAGAATTTCCTTGCAGTAATCAAGCCTTTCCTCATCAAGAAGAGACTTTCCGATATTTCCGCCCATAGCCTTGATAAAGGTGTAAGCCATACCGCCGCCTATAACAATGGCGTCAACCTTTTCGAGAAGGTTGTTTATAACGCCGATTTTGTCCTTAACCTTAGCGCCGCCGAGAATTGCCACAAACGGACGGTCGGGATTTGAAAGCGCCTTACCCATAAAATCAATTTCTTTTTTGATGAGATAGCCCGAAACGGCGGGAAGATAATCGGCAACGCCTGCGGTTGAAGCATGCGCTCTGTGCGCTGTTCCGAAAGCATCGTTTACGAATATATCTGCAAAGGAAGCAAGTGCCTTTGCGAACGCGGGGTCATTTTTTTCTTCTTCGGCATGGAAACGAACGTTTTCAAGAAGCATAACATCGCCGTTTTTAAGACCTGCGGCAAGCTCTTTTGCGTTTTCGCCTATAACGTCTTTCGCAAGCTTAACCTCTTTGCCAAGCTTTTCCGAAAGCCTTTTTGCAACGGGAGCAAGGCTGTATTTCATATTGAACTCGCCCTTAGGTCTTCCCATATGCGAGCAAAGTATAACCTTTGCGTTGTTCTTTATAAGATATTCGATCGTAGGCAGCGCGCCCACTATACGGTTTTCGTCCGTAATATTGCCGTCAGCATCAAGCGGAACGTTAAAGTCGCATCTTACAAGGACTTTTTTGCCTGTTACGTTAATGTCCTCAACAGTCTTTTTGTTTAACATAATAACACCTCATTAAAAAATTTTTTCACAATTAATAAAAAAAGGACAATATACACCATATATTATTTTACATCAAATAGGAAAAAAATTCAAGTGCTTTACACAATTTTTTCTATATTTATAT
>CACZTG010000311.1 GCA_902783995.1 uncultured Ruminococcus sp.
AACAATGCTGTTGCCGCTCTCGCCGAAAACCTTATCCTCCATAATTGTTTTAACCGCGGCATACGCCTCATCACGGGTATTCGCGATTATAACGCCCTTGCCGAGAGCAAGCCCGTCCGCCTTGATAACCGTCGGAACAGGTGCTGTTTTAAGATAATCAAGCGCTTTTTCAGCCGTTTCAAAAACTTCGTATGCCGCAGTCGGAATATTATACTTTTTCATAAGATTTTTCGCGAAAACCTTGCTGCCTTCAATTATTGCGGCGTTTTTCCTCGGCCCGAAGCACTTTATGCCTTTTTCATTAAGCGCGTCAACAGCTCCCAAAACAAGCGGGTCATCGGGCGCGACAACGGCAAAATCAATTTTTTCTTCCTCTGCAAACGAAACAATTTTTTCTATATCCTTCGCGCCGATATTTATACACTTTGCGTCAGCCTCAATGCCGCCGTTACCCGGAAGGGCATAAATTTCCGATATGTTTTTATTCTCTTTAAGCTTCTTAATTATCGCGTGTTCACGGCCGCCGCCGCCGACTACCATTACCTTCAATTTTATAACAACACCTTTCAGTAAAACCTCAATAAATCGGGTATTTGTCGCAAAGAGCGATAACCTCAGCGGTTATTCTGTCTTTGCTGCCTTCAAAATCTGTCGCGACAGCTTTCATCCACGCCGCGATTTTTTTCATTTCTTCCTCCTTAAAGCCCCTTGTTGTAACCGCCGGCGTTCCGACTCTTATACCGCTCGTTATAAACGGGCTTTGCGGGTCATTGGGTATAGCGTTTTTATTTACCGTTATATGAACTTCGTCAAGGCGATGTTCCATTTCTTTTCCGGTGAGGTCAAACGGTCTTAAATCGAGCAGCATAAGATGATTATCCGTTCCGCCGGAAACAATGTTGAAGCCTTCCGCTAACAGACTTTCCGCAAGAACAGACGCATTTTTGACAATCTGTTTCTGATATTCCTTAAATTCGGGCTTTAACGCCTCACCGAAAGCAACTGCTTTTGCGGCGATTATATGCATAAGCGGTCCGCCCTGCGTACCCGGAAATACCGCTTTGTCAATCTGCTTCGCAAACTGCTCTTTGCACAGTATAAGTCCGCCTCTCGGACCTCTTAAGGTTTTGTGGGTTGTTGTTGTAACAACATCGGCATACGGAACAGGACTTGGATGAACACCTGCGGCAACAAGTCCCGCAATATGCGCCATATCAACCATAAAGTACGCTCCTACTTCGTCGGCAACCTCACGGAATTTCGCGAAATCTATTGTTCTCGAATACGCGCTTGCGCCAGCTAAAATAAGCTTTGGCTTACATTCAAGCGCTTTTTCGCGCATTTTGTCATAATCTATCCTTCCGTTCTCGTCCGCAACACCGTAAGGAACAATATTAAAGTATTTTCCGGAAATATTAACGGGTGAGCCGTGTGAAAGATGTCCGCCGTGAGCAAGACTCATACTGAGCACCGTATCTCCCGGATTTAACAGAGCGAAAAATACGGCAAGGTTAGCGTTTGCGCCGCTATGCGGCTGAACATTGGCGTGCTCCGCGCCGAAAAGCTTTTTCGCGCGCGCTCTCGCGATTTCCTCAACCTCGTCAACATATACGCAGCCGCCGTAATATCTTTTACCCGGATAGCCTTCGGCGTATTTATTTGTCAAAACCGTTCCCGCCGCCAAAAGCACCGCTTTTGAAACAATGTTTTCGGATGCGATAAGCTCTATATTATGCTGTTGCCTTCTAAGCTCACGCTCGCATGACGCGTAAACCTCACTGTCGAAGCCTTTAAGTTCTTCAAAAAAATTCATTTTCTTTTTCCTCACTTTCTTATTTATTAATGGTGGAATAATCTCATATGCGTAAACGCCATTGTTATACCGTATTTATTACAGGTTTCAATAACGTTATCGTCTCTTATTGAGCCGCCCGGCTCCGCAATATAGCTTACACCGCTGCGTTTTGCGCGCTCAATGTTATCCCCGAACGGGAAAAAAGCATCAGAGCCGAGTGCAACACCTGAAATGCCCGCAAGATAGGCTTTCTTTTCTTCTTCCGAAAGCGGCTCGGGCTTTGTTTTGAAAAATTTCTGCCACTGTCCGTCCGCTAAAATTTCTTCGGGATTGTCAGTAATATATACGTCAATGCAGTTATCTCTGTCCGGACGCTTAACCGTATCAAGAAACGGAAGCTCAAGCACTTTTTTGCATTGTCTTAAATGCCATACATCGGCCTTATTTCCCGCAAGCCTCGTACAGTGTATCCTTGACTGCTGTCCCGCGCCGACTCCGATAGCCTGTCCGTCCTTTGCGTAACAAACGGAATTTGACTGAGTATATTTTAGTGTAATAAGAGCGATTATAAGGTCACGCTTTGCTTCGCTCGGCATATTTTTATTCTCGGTAACAATTTCGGAAAGCAGCTCCTCATCAATTTTAAAGTTGTTCCTTCCCTGTTCAAAGGTTATGCCGAAAACCTGCTTTATTTCTTTTTCCTCCGGAACATAATCGGGATTTATTTTCACGATATTATATGTACCTTTTCTTTTGGATTTTAAAATTTCAAGCGCTTCATCGGTATATCCGGGAGCAATTATTCCGTCCGAAACTTCACGCTTTATAAGAAGCGCCGTAGTCTTGTCGCAAGTATCCGAAAGTGCCACCCAATCGCCGTATGAGCTCATACGGTCCGTTCCTCTCGCTCTTGCGTAAGCTACCGCAACAGGGCTTTCGTCAAGACCCTCAATATCATCTACAAAGCATGCCTTTTTAAGCTCA
>CACZTG010000312.1 GCA_902783995.1 uncultured Ruminococcus sp.
ATGTCCTCCAATGATACAATGCTGTCCGTTGTCCTTATAGGAGAAAACAGCGTGTGTATGGTGGAAACGGCTTCCCTCATCATCTGTCGTTATATTTCCGGTTAAGGACACAAGCTCAAGCATTCCGGACAGTTTCCGTGTTTCAAAAGAGCCTTTTTCCGGAATAAACGTCTGAATTTCTGCTCCGGAGCACCCACCGATACCGCTGAAAACAGCAGACTTAATCCCTTCCTTCCGGCAGAGCTCAAGCAATCCGGTTATAATTTCATCTCCCTTATCCATTCGGACGTATCCGACTTTGTCAAAAAATTTGTACTCCATTTTTACCTTGTATGATATATTTAGTCCTAAATATATCAATACTCTCCTTTCTTTTAATTATTTATGATATAATAAAATCAATGATTAAAATAAGGCGACTTTGCCGCAAGGTAGGTTTTATTGTTTCAATGTTCCGCGGCACGGTGCGCCGCTGCATATATGATATAATCATATAAACACTGTGGACTTTTTATTTTAATCTATAGCATTGACTGTTTAAAGGAGTGTATTGCCACAGTTTTATCTAAATCATTTATATCAGGACACCTATTAATCATAAACTTATAAAAAACAAACCTTCCCCGCCTCCTAATTTTCCGCCATTTTTTAAATGAGCTTTATAGGCCTTTTGCAGTAATGTTTTCTCCGGCAATTTATCGGGGCATCTTTCCATCGTATCAAATATACGCCACAAGTTATCAAGATTTTTGTCTGTATATTCGTTGATTATTTCAAATCCGGACATAAAACGATATGTATTTGATTTTTCGGACAAAATCTTTTTGTTTTCCGGATACAAAATCCAAGAATTGCAATAAAATGGGATATAGCTTTCAAATTCATCTTTAAAAAATTCCTTAGCCATAAAAAAAGCTTCATCACAACTCTTTTCATCCAGTGGCTTTAAGCTTCTCGGAATATGTATATTTATAACTTTGCTTTCAGGAGTAAGGACTCTTCCGTCATTCTCATAATTTTTACAAAAATCCATCAATTCAAACTGAAGTCTGCCAAAAGTAAATCTTGTAGCTTTAAAAAAACCAATAAACCAATCTGCCACAAAACTGCCAACTATATTATATACAAGTTTACACTCATCCGCTTTGTATTTTAAATCATACATATTAGCGTGAAAAATTTCGGAAGGTATTCCCTTTTCAGCATAGACTTTTTCTGCCCTTTGAGAAAGGCAGACAAAGATTAAAAACTCAACTGTAAAATCATACAAATACAGAATTGAAGCAATCTTATCAGCGATGTCAATTATTTTACCGTAATCACAATCAATACTTTCGTTATATAAATCCATCGCCTTGTTAAATAACGCAAAAGTTACAGAATTATCCATTATTTTTTCATATGAATCAATCAGAAATTTTGAATCTTCTTCTTCATAATTATAAAATTTAAAAAATTCATCAATATATGCTCTCATTCCCATTTTACTCCTTAAAGCATATAAATATTTAAATTTCATACCAATCCGGTTTTGTTGTTTTAAATTCACCATTCTGAACGACAAAATCCTTTGCGTGCAAAACGCAGATTTTATCTGAAAGTATTTTTCGTCTTTTTCAACACCGCAAAGAGAATATATATTTTCTATTTTGTTCTCCGCCCTTATCTCATTCTCTGAATCATAAAATTTACTGTACAACATCAGCGGATAACTTACCCAAAAATACCACATTTTCATTTTATCATACGCTTAAATTTATGTCAATACATAAATTCATTTGTTTTACAAAAAAATGAATATTTTTAATATAAAAAAGCAGCGATACCGCCGCACCGCCGCTTTTTTATAAAAATCTGACCGCAAAAATAATTGCCGCTGCCGCAAAAATAAAAAGTACCGTGTAAAAAATTGCCGGCGCTCTGCTTTTCAGCCTGTGATTTTTCGCGTATTCATCAATTATCTTTTTTGCTTCGTCAATAATAAAATCATCTTTTCCGGCTTTTTCGTTCAAAATAAATATTGCCTGTTCAATGCCGCATTTCCCGGGATTTCTGACTATCAGAACACGCTTTCCCAAGGTATATTTTTCCACAATATTCCCTCCCGCGCATATTTTAAATATATTATACGTAAGACGAGCGGTTTTAATTCATTCTTTTGAAATTTTCGCGACAATAATTGTCATATCGTCCTTCGGCGCGCCCATAGACATAGAGGCGAACATCAGGTATTCCGCAATTTCTCTCGGCTCCGATTCATCGCATTGCATAAGCGCGTGACAAAGCTTATGTTCGCCCTCCATACGGTCTCCCGACGTATCGGGTACGCCGTCGCTCATAAGAACAATATATCCGCCTCCCGAAACGCTTAAATTTTTTGTCTGCATTTCGCTGATTTCAAGTATGCCGAGCGGCAATGACGACCAGCCTATTTTTTCAACGCCTTTTTCGGTTTTGACATAGCTTGACGCTGCGCCCGCTTTTGTGAACTCAATATTTCCGCTTCGGAGATTTATTTTTACAGCGTCCGCCGAAATACACGACTCATTTTCCTTGCCCGATATCATAACATTATTTATCATTCTGAAAGCTTCTTCCGCCTCAAATCCCGCGCGGGTAAGCTTTTCAAAAAGCTTTGCCGTCCAGCCGCTTTCCTTCGCGGCAAGCGCGCCGCTTCCCATACCGTCACCCACAAGGCAAAAAAGATTTCCCTTTCCGTCGTCAAACCATACCGCCGTATCGCCTGTGCGGCGTTCCTTGCTGTCAAGGCTCATTACGGCGACTTCATATTTATAATATTCCTTTTCTGTCATTGTAAGTACTGTTCCCCCGTCATATTTTTCCTCACTTACGGTATGCATATTCATTTCAGATGCTTCCCGTATGATTTTCTCCGCTTTTCCAAGCTCCTCCGACTCTATTCCGGCAATCACCTCAAAAAGCCCCGATTTATTTTTTGTAACGCATACACTGCCGCACTGAACACCGTTGCGTGTTAGAGCTTCCGCGATTTCGGCGGATAAAAACTCATAGGTATCATATCCTTCGGCTATACGTTTTTTTTGCCTTTCTATAATATCCGCCATATCTTCAAGCCCTTTGGCAATAAATTTCCGGCATAAGCCGTCCTTCACAGAAAGCAGATTTTTTTCTTTATAAAACGAAAAACTGTCCTTTACTCTGTCAATAACTCTGTCGCCGTGAATACATTTCCACGCGGTAATCTTTGAAACGTTTTCCAACGTGCAATCCCCGTCTCTTATTATAAGCTCCGTTATATATTTTATTGCCTGTTCGGTTTTCGCGCGGTTTTTCCCCGTACAATATTTTTCAAGCGTGCAGCCCTCGCAAACTTTTCTTTTGACCGTCCGCATAATATCCGGGCAGCTGTCTTTTTGTTTTACGCTTTTTCCCATTTCTCCAATCACTTCGGCAACAGCGTCTATGGCTCCTTCAATTTCATTCATAGCGCCGCAAACGGCGTTTTTTTGTCCCTTTATCATACTTTTGCCGGGAGAGGTGCCCGCCTTTTTGGTTGTGTATCTTGTTATATAATCCATAACATATTGCGGTGTAAAATAAAAAAGTGCTGTCGCGGCGGTAAGCTCAAGCGTAATTAAAGGTGAGGTTTGCTCGCCAAACGTACATGCGGTATAAACCGCGTTTGCGAGAGCCGCGCCCACAATAATTCCCCATCTGTTTAAATCGGCAAGCACAGAACAGCCTATCGCGGTAAATATATACATTGTAAGCTCTGCCGATATATCACCTCCGCTGACTGCCCCAAGCACGGCGGCAAGTGTTACGGAAACTCCAATACCGCATTTTTTAGCGGCAAAAATTATCATATAAAGGCTTAACACCGCTTCCGGTCTTACTCCCATAATATCTATTCCGCCAAGTCCCGCCGCAGCGCAGGCGGCAACCACAAACACGGATATTGCCTCGTCACTGTTTAAAATTGTTCCGCCCCTCGAAATTATTTTTACGGCATTTTCAAACGCGGCGGCAGAGCCTATTATAAGCGCTCCTTCAATTATAAGCATTATATAGTCAAAACCGTAAGAGCCGTTTACGGCAAGAATTATCATTCCGCAGATAACATCTGTTCCCGCGCCTATAAAAGCGCAAAGAAGCGTATTGTTTTTAAAAATTTCCTCATCTGTTTTATGCAGGGCATATATAACGAGAAATGTCATAAACGCGCGTAGCTTAAAAATATCAAGTCCCGATAAAATAAGACCTGCCGCTGTAAAAAACATTGCCGGCACAAGCTTTTTGCCGTGTCTGTTCGCTATAGTCCAGCCAATCCCCGTCGGCATAATCATTCCCCATACACTGACCCTGCCGGCAAGCAGACCTATAACCGCCATAATTACAGCGGCGGGGATATTCTTTTTTTCCGCCTGCTTTGCCCTTTTATATGTAAGTATTTCATTTGGTTTAACTGCCGTTTTCATTTGCAAATCCGCCTTTCACTTTTCCGTTTCCATTTTTTACCATTTTTAATTATACCATTATTCCCTTGTAAAAAAATGTCGTAATAAATATGTTAAAGCAAATAACTTGTCCAAAAATTTCTACATTATTTTCCTTTTTTGTTGTTGACTAATTTTAAAAAATAGTATAAAATAATATTAAAGGCTAAAACCGGAGGGAAAATTTATGAGAATGAGAAAAAAAGCAAACCGTGAAGCACGGCTTGAAAAATGCGCTTCACTTCTTATAGATGAGCCGACGCGAAATAAAGGAAAATGGAAAAGCGTTTTTAAAAATGATAACCCCATACATCTTGAAATCGGCTGCGGAAAAGGCGGCTTTATTTCACAGCTTGCGGCGAGAAATCCCGACATAAACTATATAGCTGTTGAAAAATGCGTTGACGTAATAATAATGGCAATGGAAAAAATTATGAACTTCGGAATTAAAAACGTGTTTTTTATAAGCGGTGACGCCGGACTTTTGACGGAAATATTTGAAAAAGGTGAAATTTCGAGAATATATATAAATTTCTGCGACCCGTGGCCCAAATCACATCATAAAAAAAGACGGCTTACACACCGCAGCTTCCTTGATATATATAAAAATATTCTGCCCTGCGGCGGCGAGGTCCATTTTAAAACCGATAACCGTAAGCTTTTTGAGTTTTCACTCAATGAGTTCGCGGATTGCGGCATAAAAATGCGAAATATAAGCCTTGACCTTCACGCGGGTAATTTTGAGGATAATATAATAACG
>CACZTG010000313.1 GCA_902783995.1 uncultured Ruminococcus sp.
GAATAATGAAAAACACAAAAAAAACAATTTTTTCTGCCTTTTTATCATAAAACTGTCACAATTAAAGGGTACAATTAAAATGTTGAATTATTTGTGTTTATGAAAGGAATGATTATAAATATGGCTGAAAATATCAACGAAAACAAAACGGAGGTTCTTCCCGAAACTCTTGAAACACCTCCCGAAAACAAGCCAAAAAAGGCAAAAAAAGTACATAAAAAGTTTCCGAAGTGGCTTATTATACTTCTTGTCGCAGCCGTGCTGATTGCGGGTATTACGGTACTGCGCTCGGCTTTCGGAAAAAAGAAAGCGGAAACGGAGCAAAGCACTGCCGAGGTTACAAGAGGAAATGTCACAAAGGTCATTGAGGGTGAAGGTGTAATTACCGTTGACCAATATCAGGCGACCTCTCTTGTAAAAGGTGAAATTATCGCCTGCCATATTGAAGAAGGCGATTATGTCGAAAAAGACCAGGTGCTTTACGAAATTGATTCGGGCGATATGCAAAACAGTATAACACGCGCGAAAAACACTCTTAAAAATGCCGAAAACAGCTATAAAGAGGTGCTTGAAAACATAGCCGAGCTTAACATTACGGCACCTATAGGCGGTG
This sequence comes from uncultured Ruminococcus sp., assembly GCA_902783995.1. Next base: position 614 of record CACZTG010000313.1, read on the forward strand.
TTGTTAAGACAATGCATGTTAAAAACGGGGACCAGGTGGGAAACGGTACACCGATTGCCGAAATAATAGATTCTTCAGTTATGAAGCTTAAAGTGCCGTTTTTACGCAGTGACGCCGCGCAGATTTATGTCGGCGAAAACGCTTCCGTTGTGCTTTCAGCGACAGGTGAGCAGCTTTCGGGAAGTGTGTCGTCCGTATCTACAGGCTATCTTGTAAACGCTGACGGTGTTGCTGTATCAAACGTTGAAATTCAGGTTTATAATCCCGGCGCGATTGTCCCAGGAAACATGGCGACCGCTAAAGTCGGCAGCTTTGCCTGCACGGATACGGGCAGCTTTGAATATAACAATTCCGAGACCGTAACGGCAAAACAAAGCGGAAAAATCCGGAATTTAAAATATGACGAAGCAGACAGAATTACGGCAGGCGCCGTAATCGCGACAATCGAAAACACAAACCTTGTAAACAGCGTAGAATCATCAAGGATTGCCCTTGACAACGCAAAGCTTAATCTTGACGACCTTTACGATACGCTTGAAAATTATAAAATAAAATCCTCGATATCGGGTAAGGTTATTCAGAAAAATTCAAAGCTTGGCGACAAGATAGACAATACAAACGCGCAGACGGTTATGGCGATAATTTCCGACCCGTCGGAGCTTTCGTTTGATATAAGCGTTGATGAGCTTGATATCGCGAATATTAAAGTCGGTCAGTCAGTAAGGGTAACCGCTGACGCTTTAACGGGACAGCGCTTTAAAGGGCACGTAGATAACGTGAGTGAGGTCGGAACGTCAACCAACGGCGTAACCACCTATCCCGTAAAGGTTATAATCGATACGGAAGGTGACAGCGACCTTATACCCGGTATGAATGTTGACGCCGTTATAACCGTGGATTCGCGTGAAAACGTACTTGTTGTACCTTCTTCGGCAATTCAAAGAGGAAATATCGTCTATCGTAAAAAAGACGGACAAACGGCAGATAAAGAGGATAAAGAAAACAAAGAGAAAAAGCCGGATAAAACAGGCAATAAAGAAAACGCCAAAGGAAATGAAAAAGGAAATGCCAAAGAGGGAAACAACCAAATAAACGAATGGATGATGAAAAACGTCCCCGAAGGCTTTGAAGTAGTAAGAGTTGAAGTTGGGCTGTCGGATGAAAATAATGTAGAAATAATAAAGGGTCTTTCGGAAGGAGATGTTGTTGCTGTTACGGCACAGGCAGGAAATTCCGATTTCGCGAGAATGATGCAGGGAATGCAGGGTCGTCCCGGCGGTATGGGCGGAGCACCCGGCGGCGGATACGGCGGCGGATACAGCAGCGGTAACCGTGCGGGAGGCACGTCCGGTGGCGGATACAGCGGCGGTAACCGTGCGGGCGGCGCGTCCGGCGGCGGATACAGCGGAGGTAACCGTGCGGGCGGCGGAAATATGGGCGGCAGATAAGGAGTTTTGTTAAATGACAGCATTGGTTGACCTTAGAAATATATATAAAATATACGGTGAAGGCGAAAGCGAAATTCACGCTCTTGACGGTATGTCGCTTGAAGTTCGCGAGCATGAGTTTGTTGCCATTGTCGGCGCTTCCGGTTCGGGTAAATCCACCTGTATGAATATAATCGGCTGCCTTGATACACCGACTTCGGGTGAATATTTTCTTAACGGAACGGATGTCAGCACAATGAATGAAAAAGAGCTGGCGCATATAAGAAACAGAGAAATAGGATTTATTTTTCAGCAATATAATCTTATACCAAAACTTACCGTGCTTGAAAACGTGGAGCTGCCTTTAATATATCGCGGCATAAGCGCGTCCGAAAGAAAGAAAAAGGCGCGTGAAGCGCTTAAAAGAGTCGGTCTTTCAAACAGGGAAAATAAATTTCCGAATCAGCTTTCGGGCGGACAGCAGCAGCGTGTTTCCATCGCGCGCGCGCTTGCGGGGAACCCGCCTGTGATTCTTGCGGACGAGCCGACAGGCGCTCTCGATTCAAAAACAGGCAGAGAGGTTTTAGAGTTTTTAAAGGAGCTTAACCGTGACGGAACAACAATAATTTTAATCACTCACGATAACGGTATAGCGGAGCAGACAAAGAGAATTGTGAGAATCAGTGACGGAAAAATTATTTCCGATGAAGTAAAGGAGGCGCAGGCTTAAATGAGCATAAAACAAGCAGCGTCACTTGCTTTAAAAAGTATAATGGGAAACAAGCTGCGCTCGTTTCTTACCATGCTTGGCATAATTATCGGCGTGGCGTCGGTTATAATACTTGTCAGCATTGTAAACGGTCTTACAAGTAATGTGGTATCGATTTTTGACGAGCTCGGCACAAACCTTATAACGGTCAATGTAGGCGGCAGAGGAAGCAACAGAAGTGTTGACCCTGCCGATATGCAGAAAATTGTCGAAGAAAATTCAGACTGTCTTATGTATGTGTCTCCGAGTGTTGCTTTTATGGGAACGGTTAAAAGCGACAGTGACAGCCTTGACAATAAAACTGTTACGGGGGTATCGGAGGACTTTGAAAAAATAAGAGTTTTAAAAATTGAGAACGGCAGATTTTTCACGTATATGGACGTGACAAACAAAAACCGTGTCTGCGTTATAGGTACATACTTGCA
>CACZTG010000314.1 GCA_902783995.1 uncultured Ruminococcus sp.
AATCCGAGAAACAATAATAAAAGCGGCTGACTTCACAATTTAAGAAGTCAGCCGTTTGTGTATTTTTATTAAGTATTATCTCCAAAGCGCGACAATAACCGCCGCAAATACGATTGATACCATACTTAAAAGCTTTATAAGTATATTAACGGAAGGACCTGCCGTATCCTTGAACGGGTCGCCCACTGTGTCGCCAACGACAGCCGCTTTATGATTTTCGGAGCCTTTTCCGCCGAAGTTGCCGGCTTCAATGTACTTTTTGGCGTTATCCCAGCTTCCGCCCGAATTTGCCATCATAATCGCAAGTACAAAGCCTGAAACAAGCGCGCCCGCAAGCATACCGACAACGCCGTTGGGTCCGAGAGCAAGACCTACAATAATGGGAGACACAATACCGAGCGCGGCAGGTAAAATCATTTCTTTAAGAGAGGAACGAGTGCATATATCAACGCAGTTTGCGTAGTCCGCATCTGCCGTACCTTCCATAAGACCTTTTATTTCTTTAAACTGACGTCTTACTTCAAAGACAATTTTTTGCGCGGCTCTGCCGACAGCCTGCATTGTGAATGCCGAGAACAGGAAGGGAAGCATTGCGCCCACAAAAAGCCCGATAAGTACAGAAGGGTTTGTTATACTAAGTTCAAGCTTATAGCCGAGAGTATTTATTTTATCGGTATATGAAACTATAAGAGCAAGAGCTGTAAGCGCGGCTGAACCTATCGCGAAGCCTTTACCGGTTGCGGCGGTTGTATTACCGAGCGAATCAAGCGCGTCTGTGCGCTCACGGACTTTTTCTTCAAGACCTGCCATTTCGGCAATTCCTCCCGCATTATCGGCAACAGGGCCGTAAGCGTCGGTCGCAAGCGTTATACCGAGTGTTGAAAGCATACCTACGGCGGAAATACCTATACCGTAAAGACCCTGTGAAAACGAATCAAAGCCGCCGGCAAAATAGTAGCTTATCATAACGGAAATGCCTATTATAATAACAGGAACGGCAGTTGACATCATACCGAGAGACAAGCCGTCAATTATAATTGTCGCGCTGCCCGTTTCTGATGAAGATGCAAGATTTTTTGTGGGCTTGTAAGAATCCGAAGTATAATACTCCGTAAAGAAACCGATGAGCACCCCGGCTGCGAGTCCCGACAAGACCGCACCGAAAACACCTTTTTTTTCGGGAATAAGCGAGAAAATAACCGCCGCGGAGCCTACTGCCGAAAGCACAGCGCTTATATATGTACCCTTACGAAGTGACGCAAGAAGATTTTTTTGAGTCGCATTTTCTTTTGTTTTAACAAAGAACGAACCTATAATAGAAGATATTATACCGATTGAAGCAATAAGCATGGGAACAATAACTCCGCTGAACTGTAAGCCCGCCGCAACCGCAAGAGCACCGCAGGATATGACAGAGCCGACATAGGATTCATAAAGGTCGGCACCCATTCCGGCAACATCCCCGACATTATCTCCGACATTATCGGCAATGCAGGCAGGATTTCTCGGGTCGTCCTCCGGAATACCTGCTTCAACCTTACCTACAAGGTCGGCGCCCACATCGGCGGCTTTTGTGAAAATACCTCCGCCAACCCTTGCAAAAAGAGCCATTGAGCTTGCGCCCATACCGAAGGTAAGCATAGCCGCCATAATGGTATTAATCTGACCGGGATATATAATATTAAGTATTATAAACCATACGCTTATATCAAGAAGTCCGAGACCGACAACGGTAAGCCCCATAACAGAGCCTGAAGCAAAAGCAATTTTCAGACCTTTATTAAGGCTTTCACGTGCGCCGTTTGCGGTACGTGAATTTGCGTATGTTGCTATTTTCATACCGACAAAACCCGAAAGCCCCGAAAAAAATCCCCCGGAGAGAAAAGCGAACGGAACGCATCTGTTTAAAATACCGTCAAAGAAAAAGGCAAGCACAAAAAGTATAACAAACATTACGGCAAAAAAAATGCCGACTGTTCTGTATTGTCGTTTGAGATACGCCATTGCGCCTTTTCTGATTTTCGCGCTTATTTCCCGCATTTTATCAGTACCTTCGGATTTTGATTTTACCGAATAGAACTGAATAACAGCATAAATAATAGCAATTACAGCTGTGGCCAAGACTGCGTAGGGAGATAATCTTTCATACATAGTTTTTAACAAATCCTTTCATTTTTCAAGTAATAATATTTTACCACATAAACCGCTTTGTGTCAAGAAAATTACATTAAAATATTAACAATCTTAAAAAAAAGCTGAGAATAGTTTTTTCATTAAAAAAATATCGGGCTGTGTAAAAATGAAATCATTTTATCACCGCCCGATATGTTTCAGTCAAGCAAATGTCTTATATCATCTTTTGAAATATTACCGACAGCTTTGTTGCGTATTTCGCTTCTGTCAAGCGCAAGAACTGTAGGCACACTCATAACCCCGTATTTATTCGCGATATCCGTGTTTTCATCAACGTTTATTTTATACACTTCAACATCGGGGTTTTCACTTGCAAATTCCGTCATTGCGTCATCAACAGAAGCACAATTTCCGCACCAATTCGCGTAAAAATCAATAAGCACGGGTTTGGTGGTTTCAAGGGCTTTTTTAATTGAACTTTCATTAAGATGTCTTAATTCCATTTATGCGGTCATTTCCTTCCTTTTTTATCCTATTGTTTACGGAAAGAAAATGTTTTATACCTGTATTTTTTACGATATGAAAGGGGAGTGGTGCCGTAGATTTTTTTAAATATATCGTTAAAGCGCTGCGGAGAAGAAAAACCGACCTTTTCGGAAATGGCTGCCGAGCTGTAATCCGTCGTCAAAAGCAAATCTTTTGCCAGCTCCATACGTTTTTTGATAATGTATTTTTTTATACTTATGCCGTATTTGTTTTTAAAAAGGTGAGCAAGATAACTTTCACTTAAAAAAACATACTCGGCGATGTCAAAGATGCCGATATCTTTTCTGAAATTTTTATCAATGTAATTTTTTGCTCTTATTATACTGTCGCTATCAGAAAAAAAGTGTACTTTTGTTTCATAATCAATGCTCATAAGCCTTTCGATGTAAATAAAGAGCTGAACCGAATATATGCCTGTAAGTATTTCGTCCGTAACATCACACGAATTATTGTTTTGAGCCAGTCTTTCAACAAGGCAGATAATTTCATTTTTCGGGCTTGGTCTGAGCAGAGCGTAACTGTCTGTTTTTAAAAAGTTATAAGTCTGATTGAAAGAAAAAATAACAATTTCACATGTCGGTGAATTAACCGTAAGCATATATTCTGTTTCGGGGGAAATAATTATAATGCTGCCCGATATAAGCGTAACATTGTTTCCGCTTATAAATGTGTTTATCCTTCCGCGTTTTATATACATCATTTCAAAATAAGGGCGTAAAATTAATTCGTTTTCATAACCGGGTCTGCCCTTTATGTGAATAATTGATTTTATTTTTACCGGAAAATCGGAAATTTTGCGTGCAAGCATATCCGCGGAAAGAATATTAATATTATTTGTTTTCATTGACACCAGACCTTTCGTAAACATTTATACGAATAATAGCATTATTAATTGTACAACATAAAAAAAGTATTGTCAAGAACAAGGAGGTTTTTTATGCTTATAAATTATATCCGTACTCTTATTTTATATGTTCTGGTTGCTGTCGCCATGCGTCTTATGGGGAAAAAACAGATAGGACAGCTTCAGCCTTCGGAATTTGTTATAACTCTTATGCTTTCCGAGCTTGCGACTTTTCCGATACAGGATACGGCAATACCGCTTTTTTACGGTATTTTGCCGATACTCACGCTTTTTTCTCTTGAAATTATCGTGTCGTTTATTCTTCTTAAAAGCAATAAAGCGCGCAGCATACTTGAAGGTGATGCCGCAATAATCATAAAACACGGCGTTTTGCAAAAAGCGAATATGGAAAAAATGAGATATAATATAAACGATGTTATGGAGGAGCTTCGGCTTAAGGGAATCAGCGATATAAGAGAAGTTGAATACGCTATACTTGAAACAAACGGCAATCTGAGTGTTATACAGGCAGCCGCAAGCCGTCCTGTCTGTGCGGACGACCTCAAAATCAAACTCCGGAACGACCCGTTTTATTTTCCTGTTGTATGCGGCGGAGAATTTGATATTCACGGGCTTAGGCGTACAGGTCTCACGGAAGAAAAAGTAAAAAAATATTTAAGGGATAAGGGAATCAAAGACATAAAGCAGGTATTTTATGCCGCTGCCGATGAAAACGGCGGTTTATACGCACAGCTCGAAGGAGGGAAAATGATATGAAAAAATTGTATGCCGCATTTGTCTTTCTTTTGCTTATACCTGTCGCTTCGCTGTTTTATTTATACGGTCTTGCATTAAGCTGTGACAGGCTTACCGATACATTTGAAAATGTATTGTATGCAGCTGAAAATAATTCCGGAAAGTTAAGCTCTGAATTTGAAAAAGCCGAAAGAGAATGGGAAAAGCAGGAAAAAAACTTTGCCGTTTCGGTAAACCATGCGGAGCTTGATACCGTAAAACAAAGCCTTGCACGGGCAGAGGCATATATAAAAAGCGATAATATGTCCGAATTTATATGTGAGCTTGAGGTCATTACGGCTCAGATAGAGCATATAAAGCAGCTTGAATATCCTACGCTGCAAAACGTTTTTTAACACCAAAAGTATTTTTTTGTGTAAAAAAATTTGACAAAAAAAGCTTTTAATTGTATAATATATCTGTTGATTATTTTTTGATTGGGGTAGTTGTATGAGAGAAGGAAGACGTATAAAAACTCTTGATCCTATTAATATGCTTATACCGTATATTATGCCGGACAGAACAGGAGCATCAAACAATTTTAGTATGACTGTGGATATTACCGAAGCGGAGAAATTTTTACACAGTAAAAAAGAGCAGGGTTTTAAATCAATGAATATGCTTCATGTTATTCTTGCCGCGTATGTCAGGGTGGTTTCGCAGATGCCGGGGATAAACCGCTTTATAAGAGGGCAGCGTATTTACGCAAGAAACAGTATAAAAATCAGTATGACAATAAAAAAGAAGCTGACGATTGACGCCACCGAAACGGAAATCGAGCTTTTACCGTGTCCTTCGGATACGCTTGATATGATATACAATCAGTTTTGCGCCGAATACGAAAAAAATATTAAGGACGGAGATACAAACAAAACCGATTTTGCCGCAAGGCTGTTTTCACTTATTCCGGGCGTGTTTTTGAAATTTGTTATCTGGTTTTTAAAAACACTCGATTATTTTTCTCTTATGCCGAAAGCTATTGTAAAGTTAAGCCCTTTCCATGCTTCAATGTATATAACAAGTATGGCATCGCTCGGCATAGAGCCGATATATCATCATCTTTATGATTTCGGCAATATACCTCTTTTTATATGTATGGGTAAAAGATATGATAAAATGGCTGCCGACGCTGAAGGCAAGTTTAAAAAAATCAAAGCCATGGATATAAATATGGTATGTGATGAACGTATTTGCGACGGGTTTTACTATTCAAGGGCGGTTAAGATGCTTAAACGCTACATAGAAAATCCGCAGCTTCTTGATGTGGCACCCGAGAAGGTTGTAAGCGATATAAAGTAATAAGCTGTAAAAAGCCGGACGGATTTTCCGCCCGGCTTTAACAAAATGATTATGCCGAAAGTTAAATTTTTCCGGCAATTTCATTCGCGCGTTTTAAAAAGTCTGCCATACGTTCTTTTGAAAGCGTGCCGTGAGAAATAAGCGCAAGGTCATAAATATAGTTTACGATAAGCTCCGCGTTGTCTTTATTTACAAGAAGTTTTTTAACGACAGGCGAAGCACTGTTTACCGTGAGAGTAAATTCGTTTTTAAATTCGGGCATGCCCGCTCCTCCGAACATTGAAGCCATTTCCTGCATACGCCTTGACTGCTCCGAAAGAGTAAGAACAGCGGGAACGTCATCGTTTTTAAGCATTGTCGCTTCAATTTTGAGTGAATCGTCCTTTATTACATCTTTAAATATTTTTACAATATCCTCCGAGGCGGAGCTGTCCGCATCGTCATTCACCTTCATAACCGTATCTGCGGCGGAATCAATACGTTCAAACTTAACGCCCGTAACCTTATACTCGA
>CACZTG010000315.1 GCA_902783995.1 uncultured Ruminococcus sp.
AATATCTGTGAGGAATGTCGGGAGCATTTTGAAGCGCTTAAAAAAGAGCTTGAAATTTTAAAAATAGGTTATGTAATTAATAAATCAATTGTAAGAGGGCTTGATTATTACACAAAAACCGTATTTGAAATAACCTCCGACAGTCTTGGCGCTCAAAGCACGGTTTGCGGCGGAGGCAGATATGACGGGCTTACTGAGGAGCTTGGCGGAAACCCTGTGCCGGGTATAGGCTTCGCGATGGGGCTTGAAAGACTTATTATGTGTATGGAAGCGGAAGGCGTTTTTATGGGAGCAGTTTCCGTGCCTGATATATTTGTAGCCTCGCTTGGCGAAAACGCGTCACGTTTTGTCAGCGGTTATGTAAAAGAGCTTCGTGACAGCGGTATCGGCGCGGAACGTGACCATATGGCAAGAAGCCTTAAAGCTCAAATGAAATTCGCAAACAAGATAGGAGCAAAATTCAGCATTGTTATAGGTGATGATGAAATAACGCAGGGTAAAGCAAGCCTTAAAAATATGGAAACGGGGGAGAGCGAGGAGCTTTCCTTTGATGAAATAATAAATAAGCTGAAAAAGTAATACAGAAAGGTATGGTTTATACATATGGAAAACATTGAGGGGATGACAAGAAGCGGTCTTTGTACCGAGTTTAACGAAAACAATATAGGGCAGACAGTAACGTTAATGGGCTGGGCAGGCAAAGTGAGAGATATAGGTCAGCTTGTTTTCATTGATTTGCGTGACCGTTCGGGTATAATGCAGCTTGTTGTTACGCAGGATAATCCGGAACTTCTTAAAAAAGCGCAGACGGTGCATCTTGAATATGTAATTGCCGCAACGGGAAAAATCAGACAGAGAAGCAACGTAAACCCCGGAATACCGACGGGACAGGTTGAGGTTGAGCTTAGTGAGCTTCGTATTTTAAGCAAGAGTGAGCCGCTTCCGATGCAGGATAACGCAAAGGAAGAAAACCGCCTTCAGTACAGATATCTTGATTTACGCCGTCCCGAAATGCAGGCGAATTTAATTTTACGTCATAAGGTAGCGAATCTTGCGAGAAATTATTACAGCGATAACGGTTTTATAGAGATAGAAACTCCGGTGCTTATAAAAAGCACGCCCGAAGGAGCAAGAGATTATCTTGTTCCGAGCCGTGTGCATCCGGGCAAGTTTTACGCACTTCCGCAATCGCCGCAGATGTATAAGCAGCTTCTTATGCTGTCGGGTTTTGACAGATATTTTCAGATAGCAAAATGCTTCCGTGACGAGGACCTGCGTGCCGACCGTCAGCCCGAATTTACTCAGATTGACCTTGAAATGTCGTTTGTGCATGAAAATGATGTTATGACTGTGAACGAAGGCTTTTTGAAGAAAGTTTTTAAAGAAATAAAAGGCATTGATATTGAAACTCCGCTTCCGAGGCTTACCTATAAAGAAGCTATGGACAGATTCGGAAGTGACAAGCCCGATACGAGATTCGGACTTGAGCTTAAGAATATTTCCGACATTGTAAAAAGCTGCGGCTTCAAAGTATTTTCAGATGTTGCGGCATCAGGCGGAAGCGTAAGAGCAATAAACGCAAAAGGTCTTGCGGCGCAGCTTTCAAGAAAAACCATTGACGCTCTCGGCGAGTTTGTAAAAACCTACCGCGCGAAAGGTCTTGCGTGGATTTCGATAAACGAGGACGGAATAAAATCACCGATTGCGAAATTTTTGTCGGAGGACGAGCTTAACGGTATAATTTCCGCGATGAACGGCGAAAAGGGCGACACTATATTTATTATTTCCGATAAAAACAAGGTTGTATATGACGCGCTCGGAGCGCTTCGTCTGGAGCTTGCAAGGCGTTTTGACCTTGCCGATAAAAATAAATTTAACCTTCTTTGGGTTACGGAATTTCCGCTCCTTGAATACAGCGAAGAAGAGGGCAGATATATGGCTATGCACCATCCGTTTACGGCGCCTATGGATGAGGACTGGGAGTTTGTTGACACAGACCCCGGCAGAGTGCGCGCGAAAGCTTACGATATTGTCCTTAACGGCGTTGAGCTTGGCGGCGGCAGTATAAGGATTTTTAATCCCGATATGCAGGCAAAGATGTTTGAGGTTCTTGGGTTTACTCAGGAGCAGGCGTATAACCGTTTCGGTTTTCTTATTGACGCCTTTAAATACGGTGCGCCGCCTCACGGTGGTATGGCATACGGGCTTGACAGAATGATAATGCTTCTTACGGGCAGTGAGTCGATTCGTGACGTAATTGCTTTTCCGAAGGTACAGAACGCTTCGGAGCTTATGAGCGGAGCGCCCGATTTCGTAGATGAAAAGCAGCTTGAGGAGCTTTCGGTTGCCGTTACAAAATACGAGGAAGAAGAATAAAGTTGTTTAAACGGGCTGTGCTTTAGGTACAGCCCGTTTTCATACTGATGACAAAGTCATCAGTATGAGCAGAGGCGGTGAAACAACTGATAAGTGCAGAATTATTTTAAATTTTGTATTTATCATGCCGGCGGGCAGATTGCCATTTCAGACACACCATAGCTGTGTTTGAGAGGGTTTTTGAAAAGGACGGTTTGCAGCAGACTGTAAAAATTCAATCTTTACAAAGGCTTCCCCTTGGAGGGAAAGCAGAGCAGGGCTGTCAGCTCTGATTTTAATTTTTTTAAAAAAGCGTCCAACCATTGTTGAAAACCGAACAAATAATTTAATCTGTACTTAAATGACTGTCTTTAATGTTATGTTAAAATAGATATGTTACATTAAAAAATGACAACAACCTAAAAAAGTGATATAATAGTTTTCACCACAAAAAAC
>CACZTG010000316.1 GCA_902783995.1 uncultured Ruminococcus sp.
GGTAACGGTTGAAATTTCGACGGGCTGCGGCACGGGAACCTGCCTTGACGGACTCTGCATTTACTGCAAAAACGCTATGCTGTTCGGGTCGGAGGGCTGCTCATATGTATTTTCTTCAAAGGATTCGGGCTGCGGCAACATAAAGCTTACGAGAAACGCGAATATGCCGACCGCAATTGTTGAAACAATTGACCCTGTCGCGCTTGACTGCAAGCTTACCGAAATGTGCTGTGATTGTCATAATTCCGTAAATGACTGCAAATGCTGCGGCGCGCCGGGAAATGTGCCGGAGCTTGTCGGCGGAATATTTGCGGACGGTCTTGTTGAAAACGGTCAGAAACGTGTTTATGCGACGCTCGGGCTTTTTATATTTATCAGGCTTCAGCGTAACACCCAGCTTTTAATTCCGAGTTACGATTTCTGTATTCCGCAGAAAAACTGCGTGAGCGCAGGCTGCGGTGACGACCCGTGCTCCTTCTTTGAAAAGCTTGAATTCCCGATTGACTCGTTTTTCCCGCCGTCACATTGCTGCGATAACAATGCGGTTTCCTGCCGTGACGAGGATGGAGGCTGTGACCGTCCCGATTTTAATCCGCCCGCGCAAAAATCAAACCCTTTCGGCAAATAAGCGGTTTATTGAAAAAGCGCCCTGCCTTTTTTGGCAGAGCGCTTTAAAAAATACTTATTTTTGATTTCGTAATAAAAAATTCATAAAATCAACAGCGGATTTCTTGTTTTCCTCGGAAAGCCCGGAGAAAACCGATTCAAACCTGTCTAAAATTTTGTTGTTTTTAATATTGCTTACACCAAACAGATAATCAAGAGAAACGTTATAATAATCGGCAAGAGCAAGAATCATATTTGCGTCACCGGGGAAATGCTTATCCGTTTCATAATATCCGTACATTCTGGCGGAGGTATTGAGAATGTTCGCAATGTCTTTTTGTCTGAGCTCTTTTTCTTCACGCAAATACCGAAGTCTTTCGCCAAAAGTCATAGCCACACCCTCTTTCTTTTTTTATTATTATAATATATTATTTCCATATATGTTTAAAAAAGAAGTAAAATTTCCTAAAAGTATTGACAAAGAAATATAACTTCTGTATAATATTTATACAGAAACAATATTTCGAAAATAAAAAAGTATGGACTTATCAATATAAAATTTTAATGAAACAGAGGTTAATTGTTATGGCGGAATTTTGTTTGGATTGTATGAATAAATATATCGGCTCGGATGAAAACAGATTGCTTTACAGTGAGGTTGATTTGGATATTGATTTCTGTGAAGGCTGCGGTGAATGGAAAAAATGTGTAGTTGGGATACAAAGAAAAAAGAAAATGCCGGATATAATAAAATGGTTTATAAAAAAGTAGGCGGCTTTTATAAAGCCGCCTTTGCTTGAAGGTTGGAAAAAATCTAATCCCCGAAATACTCGGCGTTTTTTCTTATATAGTCAATAACAAGCGTTGACAAGTTTTCAAGGTCGGCGCTGTTTTTAAATTCATCGGTAAGATTATCAAGCTCACTTATGCCGCATATTTCGGCAAGAGAAGAAATTTTTTCGTCATGTTCTTTTAAAAATTCATCAAAAATAGCGTTGGCTTTTGATAAAATTTCCGCAAGATTTTCCGCGCCGATATCCTTAAAGCCGTTCTCGGCAAATTTCATAAAAAAACGTGTGGAGTTTATGCAGCACTGAGCAATGCTGCCGTTACAGATTTCTTCCGTAACGATATATATGCTGTAAAAATATTTGCAGGGCCTCGCGAGAGCGTTTACGATTGAAAATTCGGTTGTGCCTTTGTTATCGATTTTCGCGAAAAGCCATTCGGTGACTGCGGCTTCAAGCTCCTCATCGGGAATTTTATCAATCTGTTCACTTTTAAGCTTTCTGTAGTTTTTAAAAATATTGTTATCATCACCGAAAAAAGTGGGAAAAAGATATACTATTACGGCGGCAGCCGCAATAAAAAGAAGCACAATCCATATTTCATTCATAAGCATAACCCCTCCAATCATATATATTTTATCACATAATTCCGGGATTGTAAATAGGAAATTTTACATATCCCGACAAAAAACAATAATAAAAGTTAAAAGAGGTCTTTTTGTGCAGGTTTAAAAAATGTTACTGTTTCACAACCTCCACGCCGGTATAGTAATATTTTAAAATATCAATGTAGCTTTTGCCGCTGTCGGCAAGGAATTTACTGCCCCACTGGCTGAGGCCCACGCCGTGACCGTAGCCTTTAACCTTAAATACAATTTTATCCCCAACGGGCGCTACGGTAAAATTATGCGAGCGCAGTGAAAACATTGTGCGTATTTTTGTGCCTTTAAATTCCACTCCGCCGATTTTTATGCTCATAACGCCGCCGCCTTCGGACAAAGCGGCATCAGAAAACCATTCCGCCGGATTTTCTCCGAAAACCGCGTCCGGCGCTTCTTTTAAAATAATTTCTTTAAATTCGTCAAAGGTAAAAGAAGCTTCCGAATTAAAATTCGGAGCGTTTTCATCAAAGCCGCTGGCGACACTTTTAAGGTAAGGGACCTCGCCGCCCCATACATCGGCGGCGTTTTCCGTTTTACCGCCCGACATAGAGTAATAAACCGCCGTTATAGGCTCACCGTTATAAACTATAATTTCGTTTTCGGTAGCTTTAACCGCCGTTTTTATTTTTTTAAGATTTTCCTCCGCCTTGTCGCCCCAGGCGGCGCAAAGCTCCTCGGTTGATTTCCACGCCTTGCAGTGTGCGGGGTTTGTACAGACCGCCGCACCCTTGTGTTCGGGCACGTCGCCCTTGTCCGCCATAATACGTGATATTATAAATGTTCTTGCGGCGACCGCCTGCGCCTTTAAAGCATCGTCCGGAAAAGAAGCGGGCATTTCGGCGCCCACAACGCCGATAAGATATTCTTCAAGCTCATATTCTCTTACCTCGTCTGCCGAAACAATATAACTCTTTATTTTATACGGCTTTTCGCCAAGCTTTATTTCGGACTGTTTAAGAAAATTTTTTGAAAGCCGCTCCTCCTTTTGAGGTGTATTTCCGTAAAAGGACACAACAAAAAAAGGAATAAAAAAAATAAGAAGTGCATAAACAGTTATGTACATTACGGTCCGTTTCATTACGAAGCTGCTCCTTTGTGCGAAATATTTTCACTTAAATAAATATGCGGAAAAACCCTGAATAATGAAAAACACAAAAAAAACAATTTTTTCTGCCTTTTTATCATAAAACTGTCACAATTAAAGGGTACAATTAAAATGTTGAA
>CACZTG010000317.1 GCA_902783995.1 uncultured Ruminococcus sp.
GTTGCGATTACAAAGGTTGTAACCGAGGCTCTTAAAAAGAGCGGAGTTAAAGATGAGCAGTTCCCTCTTTTAAACCATATATACAAAATGATAACAGAGGATACAACAGTCAACGTGCCGTGGGGAAAATTTGAAGAAGAATAAGAAATAATAAGGAATGGATTTTTATGGAAAATATAACTCTTGATGTGAAAAAAACTTATTACTGTGACGTTTTGATTTTAGGCGGCGGCTGCGCGGGTTTTTCGGCGGCTGTGTGCGCCGCCCGCCATGGCGCGGATGTTATTCTGGCAGATAAAAACGGGTATCTTGGCGGCACGGCAACCTCGGGGCTTGTAGGCCCGTTTATGACATCTTATGATACGGAAGGGAAAACGCAGCTTATAAAGGGTTTTTTTGACGAATTTGTAAAAGAAACCGAAAAAGAGGGCGGCGCGATTCATCCGTCAAAAATGGGCTTCGGAAATTCATACACCGCATACAGAACATCGGGACACAGAAATTGTACGCCCTTTGACAGCGAAGCTTTCAAATATGTATCGGAAAAAATATGTACCCAAAGCGGAGTACGTCTTATGTATAATTTTACGTTTTTAAAAACGGAAACCTCGGAAAATATGATAAAAGCCGCTTATTTTTTCACAAAGGACGGCGTATATAAAATTACGGCAAAAATCTTTATTGATTGTTCGGGTGATGCCGACATGGCGGCGGCAAGCGGCGTGCCGACCGTATTTGGCGACGGAAATGGGTATGTTCAGGCATCTTCGTTGTTTTTTACCGTGAGAGGCGTTGATAAAACCGCAATGGATAAACATATGTATGGCGCGGAAAATATGGTAGAAAAGTTCTATATGAAGGAAATTGAGACTGAACGTGAAAAAGGAAATTTCCCGATTTACAGAGCTAAAGTTGCACTGTATGAAAGCTTAAACGGCGAATGGCGGGTTAATATGTCGCAGCTCGATAATATAGACGCTTGCAATCCCGAACAAGTTGCAACAGCTGAAATCACCGGAAGGCGTCAGATAAAATATATAATTGATTTTTTAAAAAAGTATGTTGCGGGATGTGAAAATGTTACGCTTGTTAAAAGCGCGGACACACTCGGAGTAAGAGAATCAAGGCGTATTGACGGCGAATATACGCTTACCCTTGAGGATATCAAAATAAGCAAAAAATTTGAGGATTCCGTTTTTTGCTGTGCAAATTCGATAGATATACATAAAAAAGGCAAAACCGAATATGTTGAACGAAAGGTTAAAGAGCCTTATTATTTTCCGTACCGCTGTCTTATTGCAAAAAAGATGAACAATCTTCTCTCGGCAGGCAGATGCGCTTCAGCGGAACATTCCGTTATGGCGGCTGTACGGGTCATGCCGCCGTGCTTTGCCATGGGACAGGCTGCGGGAACGGCTGCGGCGTTTGCGGTAAAAAGCGGTTGTTTGCCGAAAGAAATTGATATATATCAGCTCAAATCTGAGCTGATAGCAGATGGTGTATATTTACCCTGAATAAGTCAAAACCACCGGTTCAACCGATGGCTTTGACCGAATCTACCGTAAAATCGCCCACGCTACGTCACGCGGCTTTCTGTTGTTTATTATTGAATTTCTTATGGGTGGTATCGTGAATAAGATTTATTTCGCCTTGTATAGCACCTATTTTTCATTTCATTTACCGGTAAAGTGATAAAGCAGGCGTTTATCTTCCGGCGGAACTTATTTTAAGGTGTTACCTTCGCACCGTATCTTCGTATCAGTGGGACGCGAAATTTCACGTCCCACTGATACGTAACGGTCTTAAAAAAGTTTAACTAAAGATGAAGGGTTTCGTTTGATTTGATTGAACAAAGCTTTCCTTCTTCTGTTTCAAACCATAAGGTATATAATGTCGGGTTGTGTACTATTTTACCGTCTGCGCTGTATTCGAGCAAACCGAATGCCGTTACATAATTATAAATTTCGATATTTGTTGCATACCAGATATCCGTTTTACCCGAAAGCTTTTTACATATTTCCTCCAAAAGACTCCAGTTGTCATCCGCTTCAAACTCAAAACTGTGTCCCCAGATATAGAAAAGCCGCGGGTATTTTTGAGAACTGTATATTTTATCCGAATAATTGAAATTCAAAAATTGTTCGATATAATCCGTCATATTCGGATTTTTATGATGTGCGGTAGGCATCCAAGCATAAAAATCGGAAGGAAGCCGGAAAAAATTATTGTCTCCGCCTATTGTCCTCGCATAGACTATGTCAAGATTTTTTAAACAGCTTTTTATGTTTTCGTATGTATTTCCCGGCGATAGGACTCTGATTCCCGAATCCGGATATGCCATTCCGCGTATTATCATATCAAACTCATTTTCAAGAAACTTACGGCAGGATAATACATCTTCTAAAGCTTCTATGGGACGAATTATTCCTTCTGCCTTGTGGTCGGCGCCGTGAACAGCAATTTCATGCCCTTTTGATATGATTTTTTCTATGACAGCTTCTTTTGTCAGACGGTCGGGGCGATTATAGAAGTTATTAAAATTGAATGTGCATTTTATTCCGTACTTGTTTATTATATCTGCAAGCTTCATATCGTATTTTGCGCCGTCGTCATAACTGAGAGTCAGCGCTTTGGGTTTACCCTCCGGAAATCTTAAATGTTTGTAGCTCATCTTTTTCCTCCTTGTTTTTTAGAGTATTATACATTGTTTTTATCAAAAAGTCAATGTTTTGACAGAAAATACTATGTTTATCTAACTGTTTTCCGAAAGTAACATTCTGTCATTTGTAAGCTCGTGTCCTGACACGGTTTTGAATTTCTCAAGCAGACCGCTGACGGTAATATTTTCACGAGGCTTGCCCTCAATATCAAAAATAATTTTTCCGTGATTCATCATAAGAGTACGGTTGCCAAGTGTCAGAGCGGACTGCATATTATGTGTAATCATAAGGCAGGTAAGCTTTTCGTTTTTTACGATACTTTTTGTAAGCTCAAGCACTTTTTCGGCGGTTGCGGGGTCAAGCGCAGCCGTATGCTCGTCAAGAAGGAGCAGTTTGGGCGGATTTA
>CACZTG010000318.1 GCA_902783995.1 uncultured Ruminococcus sp.
AAAGGACGGGCTTTTTATTCCGCCGTCAGAAAAGAAAATTGTCCGCCAGCTTAAAGAAAATTATAACGAAATGGAATATGTTAAGGACTACGCTATAAAGCAGAGGGACTTTTCATGGAATGAACTTCGCGGCGACTATATTGAAATAGATGATGAGGAAATAAAAGCCGCCGATGTTTCATCGGAGCTTAAGGAGAGTCTTGAATGTATTAAAAAAGCAGGTTTCTTTTCTGTATCAGCTTACACGGATACGGTTATTTTTAGACGCTGGGCGGATAATGCGTTTATAGTCGGATTAATTTATACGGAAAATCCGGAGGAAACGAAAAAAAATATAATAGAAAGTAAATATCATAACAGAACGCATTTTAACTCAACCGGAATAGAAAATTGGTACTACTTTAACTATTTTTATGAGCTTTAAAAAATTATAACTCCACTGGGGACGGTCAAAGTCATCCGTCCCCGCCGTCACATAAAAATTACGATTTGGGCTGCTCGTTTTATTTAAATTATCCTTTTATCCTTAACAAGATTGAAGTTTTTTGCCAACCGAAAGAAACAACTTTGAAAAGCATGAAAAAAAGCTCGGAAAGGTGCTTGTGCATAGGGCTGAACAAGAAAGGAGAAAGCTTAAAATGAAAAAGAGTAAAGAGAAACGTAATGTATCAATTTTTAAAATAACAGTATTTATAATACTCGGAGCAATATTAATCGGAATTGTAAGCTTGTACATACATCTGCGGTTCAGTACTCCGCAAAAGGACATGCTTTTTATTCCGCCGTCCGAAAAGAGAATTGTGCGCCAGCTTAAAAAAAACTTTAATGAAATGGAATATGTTAAGGATTACGCTATGTCACAGGACAGTTTCAGATGGCATTATTGGGATAAGAATAATGTGGAAGCAGGCAATGAAGAAATAAATGCCGCTGATGTATCGGCAGAGCTCAAAGATAGCCTTGAAAGGTTATATAATGCAGGCTTCCGTATGATATTTGATGAATATGACGGTATAAGCTTTGAGCGTTGGCGTGATTTTACATTTCATGTAGGGCTTATATATACCGAAAATCCCGTCTATGCGGAACAGGAAATGAAAAGCAGTAAATATTTAAGACACGTGCATTTTAAAGAAACCGGCAAACAAAACTGGTATTATTATAATTACGATTATTATGATGATTAAATTTTTATTTTGAAACTGACAATTAACCTGCCTTTTCGGGCAGGTTAATTTTATATATTTAAAATATTTTTAAAAGCCTTTACAAATTCATAAATATGTGTTATACTTTAAAGGAGTTTGGCGGGTGGATTTATTACCGTCTGCCGCAAAGTACGAACAAATAAAAAATATGAAAAAACATCAATATTAAGAGGCGGTGTTGTACTGTGAGTATAATAAACGAAAATTTTATGTTAAAAAACAAAGTAGGGAAAAGGCTTTATTACGATTATGCCGAAAAGCTTCCGATAATTGATTATCATTGCCACATATCTCCGAAAATGATAGCAGAGGATTACAGATTTAACAATGCGTATGAGCTGTTCCTCGGCGGCGACCATTACAAATGGCGTCAGATGCGTTCGTGCGGCATAGATGAGGAATATATAACAGGGAATGCAGAGCCTTTTAAAAAGTGGCTTGCTTTTGCCGGAGTTATGCCAAGCCTTATAGGAAATCCGCTTTATCACTGGACGCATTTGGAGCTTAAACGTTATTTTGACATTGATAAGCCGTTAAACACGGAAAATGCCGAGTATATCTGGGACGAAATAAACGAAAGACTTAAAAGCACCGATTATACGGTTAGAAGTATAATTAAAAAATCTAATGTTGAGGTTATATGCACGACGGATAATCCTTACGACAGCCTTGAATATCATAAACAATTAAAGGATTTTGAAACAAAAGTAATACCCGCGTTCAGACCCGATTTGAACGGGTTAAAGCCTGATATTACAAACAGAATGGATTATTTTAACGAAAACGGCTGTAAGCTTTCCGACCACGCGGTTGACGAAATAAATGATGAAATTATTGAACATCTTGCGTTTTTGGGCAAGGAATACGCGAAAAGAGGCTGGGTATGGCAGCTTCATATCGGCGCTATGAGAAACAATAACACAAAAATGTTTGAAAAGCTCGGCGCCGATACAGGCTTTGACAGCGTAAATGATTTTGAAATAGCGAAAGGTATTTCAAAGCTTCTTGATACCTTGGAACAAGCGGACGCGCTTCCTAAAACAATACTGTATTGCCTTAACCCGAAGGATAACTATGTTCTCGGCACAATGCTCGGAAACTTTCAGAAAGCGCCCGTAAAGGGTAAAATTCAGTTTGGCTCCGGCTGGTGGTTTAACGATAACCGTGACGGAATGGAGGCGCAGCTGAAGGCTCTTGCTAACCTTGGCTCGCTCGGAACATTTATAGGTATGCTCACCGACAGCCGCAGCTTTGTTTCATATACAAGACACGAATATTTCAGGAGAATTCTTTGCAATCTTCTCGGTGAATGGGTGGAAGGCGGAGAATACCCCGAAGATTATACCGCACTTAAAGAGATAGTTGAAGGCATCTGCTACAAAAACGCGAGAGACTATTTTAATTTTTAAGATATGTAATTTCAGAAGGGAATAGTTATAAAATGGGGGATAAGGTAATTCTGATTTCGATTGACGGTATGCGTCCCGACGGGCTTTTGAAGTGTGGAAATCCGTATGTTGATGAGCTTAAAAAAATCGCGTCATACACACTTAACGCAAGGACGGTTTTTCCTTCCGTTACGCTTCCGTGTCATATGTCAATGTTTCACAGTA
>CACZTG010000319.1 GCA_902783995.1 uncultured Ruminococcus sp.
CGGCAAGGAATATAACGGAAATCCGTATGCTCCGCTTCGTGCTGTTGCAAAAAAGTTTGGAGCAGAGGTTTCGTGGGAAAATAATACAGCTGTTATAAAATACGGAAGCAAGGTGCTTACACTGCAAAACAATTCAGATGAAATTACAGTAAACGGAAGAGCGGAAAAGCTTGCTTATCCAACCGTAAATACAGAAGGTACAATTCTTGTATGTCCGCAGTTTTTTTCCGAGTATTTATATGGCGAGTGGCAATATGACCGTGTGATAAAAGTATTGCAATTCCGAAATTATGTAAGGGGTACAATTCCTGATAATGACGGCGAGCTGTATTTTGAACAAAAGCACGGCGAAATCGAAAATGTTCTTAATATATACGGACTTTTGCAGAGCGGAAGTGACGGAAACGATATAACAAATACGCTTGACGGTGATTTTGACACAAGATGGGCAGTTCAGGGTACGAGACGTTCTCCTTCTTGGGGAATTTATGACCTCGGAAGTGTTAAAAGACTTGATAAGCTATATCTTTCATACTATCAGGGCTCAAGCAGAAAGGCATATTTTAAGGTTGAAGTATCGGAGGACGGCGGCGAGTTTAGAAGTGTTATAGAAAACGGCATCTCGAGCGGCGAAAACGATTATTTTGACGTATATGAGCTCGGCGGAATACACGCGCGTTACATTAAAATTTACGGACTTGGCAACGACTCGTCTGCGTCTGCCTCATGGAACTCGATAACAGAGATAGCATTTTCCGGCGAATAGCATTTTGTATGATGATGTTTGCAAAAAATGATATTAAAAGACAAACATTGATAGTAGAAAAAACGGATAATATAGGTTAAAATATAATTAAAGTAAGTTTCCTTTAAGGGAAGGGATTGATATTAATATTGAAAGAACAGGTTTTAACAAAGAAAACACTCGGTAAAAGAGTGGCGGAGCATTGGATCGCATACCTTATGGTACTTCCGGCCGTGGTGTGGTATATTGTATGGAACTATTTTCCGATGTACGGAATTTTAATTGCCTTTAAAGATTATTCGATTTTCAAAGGCGTCTTTAAGAGTGAATGGGTGGGACTGAAAAATTTTATCGAATTTTTTTCAAGTCCGTATGCGTGGCGGGTTATTCGCAATACAATTACAATAAATCTGTACAGCCTTGTTACGATTTTTCCGCTCACAATCATTCTTGCACTGCTTCTGAATGAAATCCGTATAAAATGGTTCAAGTCCGGAGTGCAGACAATGCTGTATTTGCCTCACTTTATCTCGACAGTTGTTGTGGCGGGTATTGTGGTTACATTTTTATCTCCGTCAAGCGGAATAGTAAATATAATTATTGCGGCTTTCGGCGGTGAAAAAACCTATTTTCTTACAAAAGCAAAGTATTTTAAACCGATTTACCTTATAATGAGCGGCTGGCAGGGGATAGGCTTCGGGACAATTTTATATACGGCGGCACTTTCGGGTATTGATGAATCGCTTTACGAGGCGGCAAGACTTGACGGTGCAAGCAAGCTTCGTCAGATATGGCATGTTACGCTTCCGGGAATTGCCCCCACAATTTCAATAAAGCTCATAATGACAATAGGCGGACTGCTTTCGGTAGGCAGTGAAGCTATACTTCTTTTGTATCAGCCCATAACGTATGAAACGGCGGATGTAATCAGTACTTACGTTTACAGGATGTCTATAGAGGGCGGAAATTATTCGCTCGGAACGGCAATAGGTTTGTTTAACGGAGTTGTGGGCGCAATTCTTGTTATAATAGCAAACAAGGTTTCTCAAAAGGTTACAAACGCAGGTCTTTGGTAGGAGGTGACATTATGAACAGAATGACGGCGGGTGAAAGAATTTTTAACGTAATAAACAGCATTTTTATGGTGATTCTTGTGTTTTTTACGGTATATCCCATATGGTATGTGCTTATAGCTTCCTTCAGCTCGGGCGCGGCGGTTTCCTCGGGAAAGGTTATATTTTGGGTAAAGGATTTTACCTTTGAAGCATACAGGCAGATTTTCAGAACAAAAAATCTTCTTAATTCATACGGAAACACGGTGTTTTATTCGGTATTCGGAGCCGCGGCAAGCATGGCGGTTACAACAATGGCGGCGTTTACGCTCTCAATAAGGGATTTGCCCTTTAAAAAGAGTCTGACCATGCTTTTTATGTTTGTAATGTGGTTCGGACCGGGAATGATGCCTACATATCTCAACATAAGGAATTTACATCTTTTGGATACCAGAACGGGAATTATTTTAATGGGTCTTGTGACAACGTGGAATCTGATACTTATGCGCTCGTTTTTCGATTCGATACCCGTTGAAATGAGCGAGTCGGCAAAGATTGACGGCGCAAACGAGTTTTTGCTGTTCAGTAAAATCTATCTTCCGCTGTCGGGCGCGGCAATAGCAACAATAAGTCTTTATTATTTTGTAATGCGGTGGAATTCCTATTTCTGGTCAATGATACTGTTAACGGACGAAAAGAAAATTCCGCTTCAGGTAGTTTTAAAGAAGCTTATTGTTGAAATGAACGTTAATTTTTCGGAGGCAACAAATATAGATTATACCGTAACATCGCGTGAAACGTCGATTTTCGCTACAATTATGATTTCGGTTATACCTATGATTGTTATTTATCCCTTTATCCAAAAATATTTCGTAAAGGGAATTATGCTTGGAGCGGTTAAGGGTTAATAAAACATATATAAATTTGAAAGGGTGGTAAAAATGA
>CACZTG010000320.1 GCA_902783995.1 uncultured Ruminococcus sp.
TATGCTTAAAGCTATATGCGACGCGCATGTTGTTATTAAGGAAATGTGCGCTTTTGTTAAAAAAATCGGTCAGGAAATCGGCAAACCCAAATTTGAATATGAACATCACGATGTAAATCACGACTTATATGATGATATAGCGAATAACTTTACGGACAAATTTGAAAAGGCACTTGATACAGATGATAAAAATGTTCGTGACGCCGCAATAAATGTCCTTAGAGATGAAATAACCGAGATGTTCGGCGAAAAATACTCTGAGCTTGAAACATTTGCTGCGGATATGGAAGAATGCATCTATAAGCTTCAAAAAGTCATTGTAAGAAGATGGCTTCTTGTTGACGGTGAGCGTGTTGACGGAAGAAAGCTTGACGAAATAAGACCGCTCAGCGCCGAGGTTGGACTTTTACCGAGAGTGCACGGCAGCGGACTTTTCACGAGAGGTCAGACACAGGTGCTTTCGGTTGCGACTCTTGGCGCAATGAGTGAAGCGCAGCTTCTTGACGGTATTGATAACGAAACAGAAAAACGTTATATGCATCAGTATAATTTCCCGTCATATTCCGTTGGCGAAACAAGACCTTCGAGAGGACCGGGAAGGCGTGAAATAGGTCACGGCGCTCTTGCCGAAAAAGCTCTTGTTCCGGTGCTTCCGTCTGTTGAGGAATTTCCTTACGCAATTCGCGTTGTATCGGAGGTCCTTTCATCAAACGGTTCAACGTCGCAGGGTTCGATTTGCGGCAGTACGCTTGCACTTATGGATGCCGGCGTTCCGATTAAAGAGCCTGTTGCGGGCATATCCGTAGGTCTTATCACCGAGGGTGACAGATGGATGACAATGCTTGATATTCAGGGATTAGAGGATTTTTACGGTGATATGGACTTTAAAGTTGCGGGTACAAAAAATGGCATTACCGCAATTCAGGTTGATATAAAAATTGACGGCTTAACGCCGGAAATAATAGCCGAAGCCTTTAAAAAGACAGGTGAAGCAAGGAGAAAAATCCTTGATGAGATTATGCTTCCTTGCATATCCGCTCCGAGAGCTGAGGTTTCAAAATATGCTCCGAAGATGATAACAATGAAGATAGACCCCGAAAAAATCCGTGACGTTATCGGAAGCGGAGGTAAGACAATTCAGAAAATTGTTGCCGATACGGGAGTTAAAATTGATATTGAAGATGACGGCTCTGTATTTATTGCGGCTGTTGACCGTGACGCGGGACTTGCGGCAATGAAAATTATAAAAGGTATCGTTACCGACCCGCAGCCCGGCGATGAATTTGACGCTGTTGTTACAAAGACAACAACCTTTGGCGCTTTTGTCGAGTATTTACCGGGCAGAGAAGGGCTTGTTCATATATCAAAGCTTTCCGATAAGAGAGTTGATAAGGTTGAGGATGTTGTTATTGTCGGTGATGAAATAAAGGTTAAGGTTCTTGAAATTGATAAAATGGGCAGGATTAATCTTGCAAAAATCGATTAATTTTATGCCTCCCGTTTATGGGAGGCATTTTTTAAAAAATACGGTAATTATTAACACTCATAAATATAAAGACAGCTGCGGAAGATATTTATGAGGTGAATTTTTATGAAATCGGACGACAAAATATATACAAAACGTGATGCATGGGAAACTTTTAAAAAAAGCGGCAAGGTTTCCGATTACCTTATATATAACAGTATGAGCGGGAATGAGCGTTATGGAACTGATAAAAACAAAGGGAATAGTAATATCACAGACACCGTTTAGGGAAAACGACAGGCTGCTGACGGTGTTTACGGACGACAGAGGAACAATAAATGTTTCGGCAAAAGGCGCTGTTTCGCGGCATAATAATTTAAAAGCCGCGACAAGAGTGTTTTGTTACAGTTCTTTCGTTCTTTACGACAAAAAATCAAGTTATTATACAATTGCAGAGGCATCTCCGATAGAAAGCTTTGTCGGGCTTTCAAAAGATATAGAGCGGCTTGACGCCGCAGCTGCAATGCTCAGGTTTATAAAACATACAGCGGTTGAAAATGTTGAAAGCAATGATACTTTAAGGCTCCTTTTAAACTCTCTTTATAT
The DNA here is from genome assembly GCA_902783995.1 of uncultured Ruminococcus sp. Next base: position 2,072 of record CACZTG010000320.1, read on the forward strand.
GCTTTCGGAAACTGATAAAAACGCAGAGCTTATAAAGTGTATTTTTTATATTAAAAATCTTGTTTTTATGGGGCTTCCTCCCGTTACGGGCGAATGTGCCGTATGCGGAGCGAAAAATAAACTAACCGCTTTTTTCCCGAAAGCGGGCGGCGTTATATGCTCAGACTGTGCGGCAGGTGAAAAAGACAGCATAGGGCTTTCGCATTATGCCGAGAGACTTATGCATTACATAATTTTTGCGCCGTATAAAAAACTTTTCGGGATTTCCGCGGAAGAAAATCTTTATGCAGAAACGCTAAAAATGATAGGGCTGTTTATTTCCGAACATCTCGGATTTAATATTTAAATTTCGTTGTTTTTTGTTAAATATATATAATAAAACTTCAATAAAAACATAAATTTTTTAACAAAAAAAATTAGAAAAATATTGAAATAATACTATTTTTTTGGTATAATATTCTTTGGTGTGTTTTAATGGAACATACCGACAATAATTTTGTATAGTAGGAACTATAAATAATACTTAGGAGGAAAATTACATGAGTAAAAAATTCGTTTACCTGTTCAGTGAAGGTAACGCTACAATGCGTAACCTCCTTGGCGGTAAAGGCGCAAACCTTGCGGAAATGACAAATCTCGGTCTTCCCGTACCGCAGGGCTTCACCATTACAACCGAGGCATGTACACAATACTATGAGGACGGCAGAAAGATTAATGATGATATACAGGCCGAAATCATGGAGTACATTGATAAAATGGAAGGAATTACCGGCAAAAAATTCGGCGATAAAGAAAATCCGCTTCTTGTTTCTGTTCGTTCAGGCGCAAGAGCATCAATGCCCGGTATGATGGACACTATTCTTAACCTTGGTCTTAATGAAGAGGTTGTTGAAGTGCTTGCCGCAAAATCGGGTAATCCCCGTTGGGCTTGGGACTGCTATCGCAGATTTATTCAGATGTTCTCTGACGTTGTTATGGAAGTCGGAAAGAAATATTTTGAAGAGCTTATTGATAAAATGAAGGCAGAAAAGGGCGTTAGCCTTGACGTTGAGCTTACGGCTGATGACCTTAAAGAGCTTGCAAATCAGTTTAAGGCTGAATATAAAGCTAAAATCGGTGCCGATTTCCCGTCAGACCCGAAGGTGCAGCTTATGGAAGCTATAAAAGCCGTTTTCCGTTCATGGGACAATCCCAGAGCAAATGTATATCGCCGTGATAACGATATTCCTTATTCTTGGGGTACAGCCGTTAACGTTCAGATGATGGCTTTCGGTAATATGGGTGATACATCGGGTACAGGCGTTGCGTTTACACGTGACCCCGCGACAGGTGAAAAACATCTTATGGGTGAGTTCCTTATGAACGCTCAGGGTGAGGACGTTGTTGCAGGTGTAAGAACTCCTCAGCCGATTGCACAGCTTAAAGAGGTTATGCCGGAGGTTTATGAGCAGTTTGTAGGCATTTGCAACAAGCTTGAATCTCATTACAGAGATATGCAGGATATGGAGTTTACCATTGAGGACAGACATCTTTATATGCTTCAGACAAGAAACGGTAAGAGAACTGCGCAGGCAGCTCTTAAAATTGCCTGTGACCTTGTTGATGAAGGTATGATTTCCGAGCAGGAAGCTGTACTTATGATTGACCCGAGAAACCTTGATACACTTCTTCATCCGCAGTTTGACGCTGCAGCTTTAAAGGCTGCAAAACCGATGGGCAGAGGTCTTGGAGCTTCTCCGGGCGCTGCTTGCGGTAAAATAGTATTTACAGCAGATGACGCTGTTGAATGGGCTAAGAAGGGCGAAAAGGTTGTTCTTGTACGTCTTGAAACATCTCCGGAAGATATTGAAGGTATGAAATCCGCACAGGGCATACTTACAGTTCGCGGCGGTATGACATCACACGCTGCTGTTGTTGCGCGCGGTATGGGTGAATGTTGCGTTTCAGGCTGCGGCGATATAAAGATGGACGAAGAAAACAAGAAATTTACTCTTGCAGGTAAAGAATATCACGAAGGTGATTATATTTCAATCGACGGCTCAACAGGTAATATATATGACGGAATTATTCCGACAGTTGACGCTCAGATTGCCGGCGAGTTCGGCAGAATTATGGGTTGGGCGGATAAATACAGAACCCTTAAAGTCAGAACAAACGCGGATACTCCGGCAGACGCTAAAAAAGCAAGAGAGCTTGGCGCTGAGGGTATCGGTCTTTGCCGTACAGAGCATATGTTCTTTGAGGGCGACAGAATCGACGCTTTCCGTGAAATGATATGCTCCGATACAGTTGAGGAGAGAGAAGCTGCGCTTGA
>CACZTG010000321.1 GCA_902783995.1 uncultured Ruminococcus sp.
CGGTTTCATTTTCGGGGCTTATACCTAAAAGCCTGGCGATTATTACGGCGGCTTCGCCTCTTGTAAGCTTGTCGGACGGAGCAAATTCGGTATCGCTTTTTCCAACCATTATGCCGTCACGACAAACCTTTATTATATCGTCCTTCGCAAAGTGATTTATTATGTCACAAAAATATATTCCGCTTAGCCACAGCTCATAATAATCCCATACAGAGCCGTCCTTTTCTTGCCCGGTGCTCCAATTGCCGACACCTTTCAGACCGTAATCCGCCGCAAGCTTGAATTTTTTTGCGAGGGAGGTTTCGTTTTCGTACCATATTACATACGTATCGGGCAAAAGAGACTTGCCGTTTACATATGTTTCGGGCGAATCTTTGAAAACCGTAAATTTTGCGCATACCGATTCACGGGCGGCGTCATAAAAAATTTCTGCTCTGTAAGTACTTATTATGTTTTCTATTTTGTTGAGCGAGGCGCCTTCGCCTTTTAAATTTCCGCCCCATATTCTGCCGTAAAACGGTACGCCTATAACAAGCTTTTCGGGAGACACGTATTCGAGAGCATAGTCTATCGAGTTGCGCACAAAGTCTATACTTGAAACAGGTCCCGGCTCACCGTTTTCATAGTGTTCGTCATAGGTCATCATCATAAGATAGTCGGCGTAATATCCGAGCTTGGCATAGTCGTAAGAGCCTTGCCAGCCGTTTGTCCAGCCGTAAGGGTTTGGCGCGACGGCAACTGAAACCTCTTTTTCGGGCGGTATGTTTTCTCTTAACGCTTTCACAAAAGCGGTGTATTTATCGCGGTATGTGTGGTCAACATTTTCAATATCCACATTTATGCCGTCGAGATTATATTTTTCTATTGCCGCCGCAATGGTTTTCGCAAGGCTTTCACCTTTGTCAAGAGCGGCGTTTCCGATACTTCTGTTCCAGTGGTTGCTCAGAAAGGGCACGATTTTTAAATCTGCCTCTTGCAGCTCTCTTATAAAATCAATACTGATTGAGGACAGGTCGAGAGAGCCGTCCGTGTGCAGATTAAAATACGCCGGAGATACGGTATTGATAACTTTTGATGAACGTCTGACGTTTTCGATTTGATTTTCGGTACTGCCGAAATATACATAACTCATTGCGAAGGGTTCGGCGGCATCGGCACGGATGAGTGACGAAAAAGGCAGAGTAATTACAACACCGTATGAAAATACAAGCTTTACGGTTTTTATAAATATTGTTTTATGTTTTGCGGCAAATTTTTTCGCGAAATCACGAAGCTCATCACTTCCGTAAATATCCTGCGCAAACTCATAATTAAATTGGCGTAAGTAGATAACGAGGTTATATGTTCCGTCAAACTCCCGTGAAAGCTCAAAATCAATCATGTATATACCTTTCCTGTTTAAACGTATTTAGTATTAAGTATAATCAAAGCAAAAAAAAATATACAAAAAAAGCAAAAAATGAGGCTTGACAAACCGTTTTTTTTGTGATAAAATAAATTTTGGAATTTAATAAAAGCTGTGAAGGAAAAAGTAACCGAGACGGAGCATTTCAGAGAGAAGGGCGTTTGCTGAAAGCCCTTTATGACTGTTTCCGGTGAAGACCGTTCCGGAGCTGTGGCACGGAAAATAGAGTATGTGCCGCCGTGGGCCCGCGTGAGTGGCAAAATAAGTGAAAAACCAAGGTGGAACCGTGTTTTATGCACCCTTGAAGCGTATGCTTTGAGGGTTATTTTATTCTTAATTTTAAAAAGGAGTTTTTGAAATGAAAGTAATTTATAATGACGGTCATGTAGAAGAATGCCCGCAGGAGGAAGAGCTGCACATTATCCGTCATACCGCGGCGCATATTATGGCGCAGGCAATAAAGAGGCTGTATCCGGACGCTATGTTTGCTTACGGTCCCGCAAACGAAAAAGGTTTTTATTATGATGTTGACCTCGGAGATAAAAAGCTTTCCGATGAGGATTTACAAAACATTGAAAAAGAAATGAAAAAAATCGTTAAGGAAAATATACCGATAAAAACGTATATTCTTCCGCGTGACGAGGCTTTAAAGCTTATGGAAAGCAGGGGAGAAAAATATAAGGTTGAGCATATCGGCGACCTTGATGACAGCGCTCCCATAAGCTTTTATGAACAGGGTGAATATATTGATATGTGTGTAGGTCCGCACCTTTGTTATACAAAAGCGCTGAAAGCGTTTAAAATTATGGGGCAATCGGGCGCGTACTGGAAAAACGATAAAAACAATACCATGCTCACACGTATATACGGCACGGCTTTCGCTTCGCAGGCGGAGCTTGAGGAGCATCTTAAAATGCTTGAGGAAGCCGAAAAACGTGACCACAGAAGGATTGGCAAGGAAATGAGACTGTTTATGACAGATAACCTTATAGGTCGCGGCTTGCCTATGTTCTTGCCGAAAGGTTATACCATATGGCAGGAACTTGAAAATTATATAAAGGAAAAAGAACGCAGATTGGGATATCAACATGTTATGACACCTTGCGTTGGTACGGTCAGCCTTTATCAGACAAGCGGTCATTGGGAACATTATAAAGAAAATATGTTTCCGGCAATGGAAGTTGAGGGCGAAAGCTTTGTTTTACGACCGATGAATTGCCCGCACCATATGATGATTTACGCAAACAGAAAACATTCTTATCGTGAGCTTCCCATTCGTATAGGCGAAATCGCGCATGATTTCCGCTTTGAGGCAAGCGGAACGCTTAAGGGTATTGAGCGCGGAAGGCATTTTTGTCAAAACGATGCGCATTTGTTTACAACTCCCGAACAAATTAAGGATGAAGTCGGCAGAGTAGTTGATTTGATTTTTGATGTATATAAAGATTTCGGAATAGAAAAATATCGCTGCGTGCTTTCACTTCGCGACCCGGATGATAAAGTTAAATATCATCAGGATGATGAAATGTGGGAAAAAGCGGAAAGCGCTTTAAGAGATGTTTTAAATCAGCTTGGTATTGAATATACCGAGGAAATCGGAGAAGCAGCTTTTTACGGTCCTAAACTTGACGTGAATGTTGTGCCTGCGGTGGGGGCGGAATATACGCTTTCAACTTGTCAGCTTGATTTTTGTCTGCCGGCAAAATTTGATTTGAAATATATTGATTCGGATGGCACAGAAAAAACGCCGGTTGTTATTCATCGCGCTATTTTGGGCTCGCTTGACCGCTTTATGGCATATCTCATTGAGGAAACAAAAGGACGTTTCCCTGTTTGGCTTGCTCCCGTTCAGACGAGAGTGCTTGTCGTTTCCGAAAAGAGCGA
>CACZTG010000322.1 GCA_902783995.1 uncultured Ruminococcus sp.
TCACCGTGAAAAACAAAAACAACGGCAAGGTCAAGCAGAATATTTGTGACAGTCATGACGGCGGAAGCAATAACCGGAAGTCCCCTGTTATTATCAATCGGTACAAACGCCCACAATACCCATATAACGTTTCTTGCCGGGATACCTATCGCAATACCTATCATATAAGCCCGCGCCTTAGGAAGCAGCGCCGCGGCATTTCCTGTAGCACCAAGCATTCTTGTTATCGGGACCGAAAATACCAAGACTATTATAACCACAGCCGTAGCAATTCCTGCCGCAAGCGCGCAAGCGAGAGAAAACACGTTTTGTGCCTCTTTTGTCTTTCCGCTGCCCATAAGCCGTACAAAACGGCTCCGCGCGCCGTTGGCGAGGACAGCGCCGATTAACGCAAGAATGACCATAAGGGGATTTATGATTCCAAAAGCGGCTATGGAATCAACTCCAAGGTATTGACCTATTATGACACCGTCAATAAGCGAACCCAAAGAAGATGTAATGGCAGCCCCCACGTAAGATGCGAGCTGAACGTAAAATGTATTGCGAATAATTCTTCCGTTTTGCATATATACTCCTCGTTCTGTTTTATCCCGGCTTCTTTCGCTTTTCGCAAAATCTTTTATTTATTGTAAGCAAAAATTGTCAGAACTGCATAGAAAACCGCTGTGCCTCCAAGAATAAGCGCCTGTTTTACTCTGTGATTCACAAGAAGCCCCGCAAATTCGCGTACCGCCGCATTGGGCCAGAAATACCACTTTGTTTTTGCGCCCATACCTACCGCGCGCATCTTTACCCGCCTTGCGAAAATACCGCTGCGGAAAACATGATAATTTGTGGTCGAAAAAGCAATCTTGCCTTCGGGATTAATTTTCTGTATCTTTTCTTTCGAGAATTTCATATTTTCAAAGGTGTTTTTTGACCTGTCTTCCTCAATAATATTTTTTTCGTGAACGCCGCAATCAATAAGGCAGCGCTTCATCGCGGCACTTTCGGAAATTATTTCGTCATCGCCTTTGCCGCCCGAGGTGATAAATATAAGGTCTTTTCCTGTCAGCGACTTCTGTTTTTCGTAAAAAGCGACCGCGCGCTCAACTCTGCCGCGCAGCAGCGGTGTCGGCGTACCGTCTTTTTTAAGACCGCAGCCGAGAATAATAAGAAAATCTATATTTTTTTCAGGCTCATAACGCGCTGTAACAGCACCTGCAACAATAGTCCCTATAAGCATACATTCAAAATACAGGTAAAGAGACGCTAAAAAATTTGTTATAAGGTCGTGAAGCATTACTTCAAGCCGACTGCCCGATACCGCAAAGTCAAAGGTGAATATAAACACTTCTCCCGCAACAATAACAAACGAAAGGAAAATTCCGAGCAGGTTTACAAATCTCATTCCTTCGTGCCTTATCAGCGAAATATTGGAAAGACAGAGCGCTGCGGAAAATATAAGCAGAAAAGGTGATGAAATAAATATATAATTTTTTGCCGAGGTCAGCAGAGAACGGATAACTTCGTCTGCTCTGTATATTTCGGGATATTTAAATATACGGACCGCAAGGACAATATGCGTAATCATAACGGAAAACGCAAACAATGCAAATCCGAAATAAATAATTGTATTGTAAGAATACGGATTGTAGCGAATCTGCTCACAAAATGAGTAAATAAGCGTAAATTCGGCAAAAAAACAATATGCCGCAATAAGCAAACAAACTGCCCCGATGTTTCCGGAGGGGCTGACTGTAATAAGCAATGCTGCGGCAATTAGTGATACGACTGTCAGAATCAGCAAATTAAAAAGTTTTGGTTTTTTATCCCTTGTATCAAATTTCAGAACCATTATGAATCCCCTCAAAAACCGTTTCCACCAGCCGGTTATATTCTGACCATGCTTCCGAGTCTTTCAGGTCTTCAACAAGAATGCAGACCGAACGGTAATACCATGCCTGCCATGCGGGGTCCTTTTGGTTAAAGGTTTCCCACATCGCGCTGCCCTCATTCTTCCACAGCCTGTAAAACGAACGCATATTTGATAACTTATCCGCAAGCCATAATATTTTTACGCCGATGTCGGAGGCTTGTTTTAACTTTTCGAGAGATTCCTTCTTACGGATACGCCAGCTTTCTTCGGGATTTGTTTCCGGACGCTTGTTTTCCGTTTCGGAGGCAACCAGCGCCGCCACGCGCGAACCGAAAACAGCCTCAATTTCCTCTATTGATGCATCGGTATCTTCAGCTGTATCGTGAAGAACCGCCGCCGCAAGAATCTCCGTATCATCCGTTAATGTTCCGGCAATTGCCGCCACCTCCAGGGGGTGAAGAATATATGGAATTTTTTCACGTTTACGCATCATACCACTATGTTTCTTTATAGCAAATTCCAGTGCGTTGTCAAACAAATTCATATTGATTCAAAGCCTCTTTCTCAATATAAGAATATTCTGTCCGTCCCTGTGTTCGTAAAAAATTTCGTCCATAATTTTTTTTGTCATAAATATACCGACTCCGCCGATTTGACGTTCATCTGCCGAAAGCGTTATGTCGGGGTCCTCTTTTTCAAGGGGATTGTACGGAACCCCACGGTCGGCAAAGGTAATCTCTGCCGCGGAAGGCTCTCCCGATAATTTCACACTTACCGAAACTTTTCCGACGTCCGGCGCGTAAGCGTAGTTTGCGATATTTACAAATATTTCCTCGACTGCCAAATCTATCTGCATAAGTTTTTTCGCAGGGCAATCGACTTTTTCAAGACGAGAGTTGATAAAGCCTATCACCTTCTGCAAATTATTAACGGAGGCTTCAATATCAAGCTCGTCGGAATCGCTTTTTTCACCGCAATTAATGTCAAATTCAAGAGAATCCACTCTCCGAAGAAGCTCTGTAAGTCTGTTTTGCCAAAGTGAAATCGTCGCGTTTTCAACCTCACTGTTATTGCCCGGATGACGTGTACGCCAATCAATAAGATATGCATATGACAAACAGCGGATTTTTTCCTCAATCTCACGGATTTTATTTTCATCTTTTGTGTCAAAATAAGCCTCAAGAGTTTTGTGCCAAAACTCACCGGCAACATTGATATCATAGCCCTGAAACTTTAAAACAATTTCGGGGTCGTATTCGGCATATCCGATATAGGAGTTGTACATACGCAAAAACTCAAAAATCGGATGCCCCACGGAAAGTGTATCCATATCAATAAGCAACACCTCATTATCGGCAATCACAATATTCTTTGTATGGAAATCACCATGCACCATATGATTACTTTCGGGAACAGCGTTTGCCATTCGCAGAAGCTTATCGCCAAGACCGTCCGGCAGGCGGTCTTTCATTCTTTCAAGCGCTTTAAGTGTTTTTTCTTTTATCGACGGCAGTTTACCTTCAGGCACCGTAATACTGTGTATTTTTTTCAGCATTTTAACGTATTCCGCTACGCAAAAATCCATACGCTCCGGCTCTTTGGCAAGTATATTTGAAAAAGAACGGGCATTAAGAAGCTCAAAAACAGAGCCATAGCTGTCGCCGACCCTGACCACGTCATAAGATATTGCTGTCGGGACGCCGAGAATCAGTGCCAGCCGCGCCACTTCGCGCTCATGCTGAATCTCGGCAAGCGCGTCGGCATTTTTATATGTCTTTACGACATTATCACGGTCGATACGGTAAACTTTTCCGTTAAAGCCCTCGCCGATAACCTCACAGCCCTCAACGGAAACAACCCGGTACGCCTTTTCCACCCGCATCATTTCGGTAAAACCCGTCATTTCCAGAATTTCATACACCTCTGTGCGGACATTTATAATTCTGAGGTCGGAATATATTTTTTTGACACGCAGTATCACACGTAATCCGGCGCTCGAAATATATTCCAAATGCTCCGCGTCCAGAATAACGGACGATGAGCCGCTGTCGGCAAGCTGCGCAAATATTTTTTTCTCTGTTTCCGCGGAATTTTCGGAATCAATCCTTCCTGACAATTTAACAGTGACATAATTTTTTTCTATTTTGTTTGTCATAATTATTTCTCTCCTGTATAAATGCTAAAATATTAAATATCAAAAAAATTTTATTTATTCTTCAATTTTTTTGTACTCCATACAAAGCATGGTCAAATCATCGAACTGCTCCGCGCTTTTTACAAACTCGTCAACAGCTGTATGCACATTTTTAAGTATTTGTTCGGGTGCCGCATTTGTATCTTTGTTGAGAGCCGAAAGCATACGTTCTTTTTCAAACATATTTCCTTGGGCATCTGTTGCTTCGGGCACTCCGTCGGTGTACAAAAATATCTTTGAACCCGGCTCAAGCATCAGCTCATACTGCTTATACTTTATGCCGTCCATGCCGCCGATTACAAAACCGTGAGTATCCTTTAACAATTCAAAAGCACCGCCGGGATTTTTTAATGCAGGGTATTCATGTCCGGCGTTTGCCGCCGTGAGCTTTCCGGTGGATATTTCCAGTATCCCCAGCCAGACCGTTACAAACATTTCTTCACGGTTATTGGAACAAATCGCTGCGTTTGTATCGCTCAATATTTGTGCGGGGCTTTTGCCCATCATAGCATTGTTGGCGAGAATTATCTTGGTTGCCATCATAAACAGTGCCGCGGGGATACCTTTTCCCGAAACATCAGCCATAACCATACACAGATGATTGCTATCTATAAGGAAAAAGTCGTAAAAATCGCCTCCGACCTCTTTTGCCGGATCCATTGTTGCATAAATATCAAATTCAGACCTGTCCGGGAAAGCGGGATAGATGTTTGGAAGCATATCTGCCTGTATTCGGGTAGCAAGATTCAATTCCGTGGTAATTCGTTCTTTTTCTGCCGTTATTTTCGTCAGATTTTCCTCGTATTCGGAAAGAGACCTCTCCATATCCGCCATAACAAGGCTAAGATTTTCCACCTCGTCTCCGGTATGTATATCAAGCGATGCAAAACAGTTCGTGTCCTTAACTCCCGCGCTTCGTTCTTTAGCGTATTCCTGTGCGGCATTGGCAATCTCGTCAATCGGTTCCACCAATGTTTTTTTCATATGCCTTATCATCAAGAACGAAATAATCATAATTATCAGCAGCATGGCAACAGTGACCTGCAGCGTGTATGTACGTATACCTGTCAAAACATTATCTATTGTCACATCAACAAGCAGAAACGCACAAATTTTTCCCTTATCA
>CACZTG010000323.1 GCA_902783995.1 uncultured Ruminococcus sp.
GGAGCAGTTTTTCCTTCCGCGCGGCGCGCCGGCATAGCCTGTTGATATAATCTCATCGTTTTTAACGATAATCGCGCCGTATTTGCGTCTTATGCACGTTCCTCTCTCAAGCACCGTTTCGGCAATATCAAGATAATAGTTTGTTTTGTCGCGTCTTTCCATTTTAAAAATCATTCCTTTCCGTTTTTTATTCTCTCATAAAAGCTTAAATGCTGCTATAACCCTTAAACATTTCCGCAACCTTGTTTTTAAGCCCTTCATTTTCTTTCTTTTTAAGGTCGGGGTCATATAAAAGAATTTCTTTCGCGCAAGAGCTTGCCTCTTTTAAAAGCTTGCCGTCAAGCGCAAAATTAGCTATTTTAAGGTCGGGAAGCCCGTGCTGCTTTGTACCGAGAAGGTCGCCCGGACCCCGCAGCTCCAAATCCTTTTGCGCAATAACAAAGCCGTCGTTTGTTCTGCACATAACGTCAAGCCTCTGCTTTGTTATTTCGCTCACCGCGTCCGCTATCATAATGCAATATGCCTTATCGCTTCCCCTGCCGACTCTGCCTCTGAGCTGATGAAGCGTGGAAAGCCCGAAACGTTCGGCATTTTCAATAATCATTACAGATGCGTTAGGCACATTTATTCCGACTTCGATTACTGTTGTCGAAACAAGAATATCGGTTCTGCCGCCCGAAAAGCTTTCCATAATTTCCGCTTTTTCTTTCGGTTTCATTTTGCCGTGAAGAAGCGCAACGGTTTTATCGGGAAAAATTTTGTTTTTAAGTTTCATATATAACTGTGACGCGGATTCAAGGTCAAGCTTATCGGATTCCGTAGCGAGAGGGCATACGACAAAAATCTGCCTTCCGCCGTCAATTTCTTTCCTCATAAACGCCTCTATACGGGGGCGCATTTTTTCATTTACGGCAAAGGTTTCAACCGGTTTTCTGCCGGGGGGCAGCTCGCCTATAACCGATATATCAAGGTCGCCGTAAAGTATGAGCGCAAGAGTTCTCGGTATCGGTGTCGCGCTCATTACAATAATGTGTGGCGCTTTGCCTTTTGATGCTATCGCGGCGCGCTGCGCAACACCAAAGCGATGCTGTTCGTCTGTTATTACAAGACCGAGGTTTTTAAATGTCACGGCTTCCTCAAAAAGCGCGTGGGTTCCTATTATGACCTTTGCGCCGCCTTCCGCGATTTTTTTAAGAATCTCTTTTTTTTCGGCGGCTTTTGTTGCTCCGGTAAGAATGACGATATCTTCTTTATCAAAATATTTAAGAGCGCTTTCAAAATGCTGCTCCGCAAGCACGCCTGTAGGCGCCATAAGCGCAGCCTGATAACCGTTTTTTACCGTAAAATACATTGCCGCAAAGGCAACAACCGTTTTGCCGGAGCCCACATCGCCCTGAATGAGCCTGCTCATTGGAACAGTTTTCTTCATATCGGCGGAAATTTCATTTAAAACATTTTTTTGCGCCCCTGTAAGCTCAAAGGGGATTTTTTTAAGAAATTCATCTGTAATGCCATTACTTTCAATATAAGGCGCGCCGCCGCTTTTTTTCGCGCTGCGCAGTTTAAAAAGCCCCAGCTGCATAAAAAGCAGTTCCTCAAACGCGAAGCGCTTTCTTGCGGTATAGTAATCGGCAACGGTTTCGGGAAAATGTATTGAGGAAACAGCCCAGTTCACTTCGCAAAGGCCGTATTTTTCACGGACAGGAAGCGGCAAATACTCATTTATACAGCCTTTTGTTATGTCAACGCAGTTTTTCGCTATCATTCTTATTGTTTTCTGCGGCAAATTTTCCGTCAGAGGATAAACAGGCACAACCCTGCCCGTATGCAGATTTTGCCCTTCACGCTCGTAGGTCGGAGAGGTCATACCGACTTTACCGAATTTTTTTTCGGCTTTACCGTAGAAATTAAACTTTTCACCGATTTTAAAAGCGTTTTTAACATATTTGTTATTAAACCATTTCATTGTGGCAACATCGTAGCCGTCACGTACAAGAACGGAATAAATCTGCATATTTTTGCGTATGTAAGAGGTAGTAACATCGCTGTAAATTTCGGCGTTTATGCAAGCCGTTTCGCCGTCGTGAAGCTCGTAAATGTGCTTGACCTCACCCCGGCTTTCGACATATCTCGGAAAAAACATCAGCATATCGTAAAGAGTAAATATGTTAAGTCTGGCGAGAAGCTTCGCTTTCGCCTCGCCGACACCTTTTATATATGTTATATCTTTTAAAAGGTATTCGTTTTTTCCGTTCATATTTCCTCCTTGGCAGAATTTTTTAAATTCCGAGCTTTTTTTCTATAGCCGAAACAGTTTCAAGTATTCCGGAATTTGAGTTAAGCGTAAAATCCGCCGCCGCAATGTACTGCGGATATCTTTGTTCATAAAGACGCTTCGCGATATTTTCATCACGAAACAGCGGTCTTGCGTTGTTTTCTGCCGCACGTTCTTTTAAAATTTCAAACGGTACGTCCAAAAAAAACGTAAAACAATTTTCCTTTAATAAGGTAATGTTTTCGGGTTTCCCTGTTATACCGCCGCCGCAGGATAATACAAGCCCTTTTTCAAAGGTTAATTTTTTTAAAATTTCCGTTTCGGCTTTTCTGAAATATTCTTCGCCTTCTGCTGCGAAAATTTCCGAAACGGAGCGTCCCTCCGCTTTTTCAATTTCGGCATCGGTATCTGTAAATTTTAACCGCATTTCCTGCGCGAGAACGCGTCCCACGGTGGATTTGCCGGCTGCCATAAAGCCTATGAGCGCAATATTTTTTGTAAGGCTGAATTCAAGCATACCGGTAAGTTTATTTAAAAGCCGCTCCTCTTCCGCTTCGGAAAAGGTAAAGCCGTTCCAGATTTCCTCCGAGGCGAGCCCTTGAAAAACAAGCATTTCAAGACCGCCGACAGCGGGTTTCCCCATTTTTTCGGCTTTTTTTATAAGCGAGGTTTTAATGGGCGTATAAATCGTGTCAAACACGGCGTCGCAGCATTTTATCACCTCGTCCGAAACAGGACATTCGTTGGTTTCGGGAGTCATTCCGACAGGAGTGCACTGAACGAAAAGGGAGAAAAAGCCTTTGATTTCATCTATGCCGCAAAGCGAAATTTTCGCGTTTGTAAGCTCGCTCAGCTCGTTTAAAAGAGGTTTTGCTTTTTCCGTGTTTCTTACGGCAAGCGTAATATTACAGCCGATTTCGCATAGTGTATGCGAAACAACTCTCGCAACGCCCCCGGCACCTGTAATAAGCACATTATCGCCTTTTCGGGGCAAAATGCCGTGTTTTTTAAGTGAATGTAAAAACCCCTCCCCGTCGGTAGAGGCGCCAGACGCTTTTCCGTCCGTTATTTTAACGGTATTTACGCTGCCGAGAGCTTTAGCCGACGGACTTATATCATCAAGAAAAGGAATAATTTCCTGTTTTAAAGGTATTGTGCAGTTAAAGCCGTTATACTCGCTTTTCAGAAGGCTGATTTTTTCTTCAAGCTTTTCGGGCGGCATATGTACGGTTTCATATACGGCATTTGTATTTTTTATCCGGAATATTTCGTTGTGCAGAAGCGGCGATAAACTATGCGCTACCGGGCTTCCGAGTACAGCGTATTTGTTCATTTTTTATGACATACCTTTCAATATACATTTTTTACGCAACAGGGCAATAATCACTTATTTAAAATAATTATACCACAAAAAATTGCCATAATCAAGAGCGTACAGTTAAAATGCAAAAAATGGTAAAATATGTAAAAATTAAATTTTTAAAAATTTTTTTGTAAAAACACTTGTTTTTTACGGAAAAATTTTGTATAATATATATACTGTTATTCTTTTTTAGGTTAAGGAGTTTTTCCGCGTGAGTACAAAAAAAATTGCAATTGACGGACCGGCGGGTGCCGGAAAAAGCACAATAGCAAAAAGACTCGCCGCAAAGCTCGGCTATGTTTATGTCGATACGGGAGCTATGTACAGAGCGGTTGCGCTGAGCTGTATAAGGGCGGGCATTTCAACCGATGATGAAGCGGGCGTTACGGCACAGCTTAAAAATATCAGCATTGATATTGCTTACGACGGAGGTGCGCAGCAAATTTATCTTTGCGGCGAAAACGTAAGCGAAAGCATACGCACGCCCGAAGTTTCAATGGGCGCGTCAAATGTTTCGCGGTTTCTCGGTGTAAGAGAAATGCTTGTCGATTATCAGCGTAAAATAGCGGAAAAACACAATGTAATAATGGACGGCAGAGATATTGCCACAAAAGTTCTGCCCGATGCCGACGCCGCCGTTTTTCTCACGGCAGATGTTAAGGAAAGGGCAAAAAGGCGTTATGATGAGCTTATCTTAAAAGGGGATAATGTAAATTTTGACGATGTTCTTGAAGATATGAAAAGGCGTGACAAAAACGATTCAACAAGGGCAAATTCACCGCTCGTAAAGGCTGAAAACGCTGTGCTCGCCGATACAACGGGTAAAACTCTTGACGAATCGGAGGAGCTTGTTTTTAACATTATCCGTGAA
>CACZTG010000324.1 GCA_902783995.1 uncultured Ruminococcus sp.
AAAGCGTCAGCAAAATTTTTTTTCATTATTCCCCTCCTGACCAAAATATTATTACCATAAATATCCATATAATATTATTATACAATAATTAACTACGTTTGTCAAGGAAATATGCTGTTATAAATTGAATTTTTATTTGCATTTTATTTTTTTTTATGGTACAATATAATATGTGCAAAAATGCTATTATTACTCTTTAAGGAAAGGATTTATTAGGTTTATGACAAGAAAAAGCGGTGTTCTTATGCATATATCGTCACTTTTCGGCGAATACGGTATCGGCTCTTTCGGTGACGAAGCAAAACAATTTATTGATTTTTTAAAGGCTTGCGGCTTCTCATATTGGCAGGTGCTCCCTTTCTGTCCTGTTGATGAGTGCAACTCACCGTACAAATCGCCCTCGACATTTGGAGGCAATCCATATTTTATTAATCTTTTCAAGCTTTATGAAAAAGGCTTGCTCACAAAAGAAGAGCTTGACTCCCAGCGTCAGCAAAACCCTTATTCCTGCGAATATGTCAGGCTTTTTCATACAAGAAATTCAGTGCTTTTAAATGCTTCAAAACGCGCTGAAAACCGTGATGAAATCGAAGCGTTTATATCATCCGACAAATATCTTGACAATTTTTGCCGTTTTATGGCGCTTAAAGAGGCTAATGCATATGCTCCGTGGAACGAGTGGAAAACAAATAAAATAAGCGACGATATTTTATTTATGTGGAAATTTATTCAGTTTGAATTTTTTTCTCAGTGGTCTGAAATAAAAAAATACGCAAATGATAACGGCATAAAAATCATTGGAGATGTTCCCATATATGTTGATTATGACAGCTGCGATGTCTGGTCAGACAAAAAACTGTTTTTGCTCGATGAAAACGACAGACCGACAGGTGTTGCGGGTGTTCCGCCCGATTATTTCAGCAGCGAAGGGCAGCTTTGGGGAAATCCCATTTATAACTGGGATGAAATGAAAAAAGACGGCTATATGTGGTGGCGCGACAGAATTTCACATATGACAAAGCTTTTTGACGGCGTAAGAATCGACCATTTCAGAGGCATTGAAGCCTACTGGGAAATTCCAGGAAACGCGAAAAGCGCAAAGGAAGGTTCATGGAAAAAGGGTCCCGGTATAAACCTTGTGAATGCCATAAAAGAAGCCGCGGGCGACGCTTTTATAATAGCCGAGGATTTGGGTGATATTACAAAAGAGGTTTTGGAGCTGTTGGAAAAAAGCGGTTTCCCCGGTATGCGTGTTTTTCAGTTCGCGTTTATGGGCGACAGCTCAACTCCGCACAGACCTCATAATTATATAAACAACTGTGTTGCCTATACCGGCACTCACGATAATAATACGCTTCTCGGTTATCTCTGGGAGCTTTCGGACAACGACCGCCGCGAAATGCTTGAATATTGCGGTCACAAGGGCGGCGACTGGACAGACGGCTGCGCCGATATAATAAGAACAATGTTCGCAAGCCACGCGGGGCTTGTAATAATGCCTGTTCAGGACCTTCTCGGCTACGGCTCCGACACAAGGCTAAACATTCCGGGCAAAGCCGAAGGAAACTGGCAATACCGTATTACAAAAGAACAGCTTGACGGAATAGATAAAAACCGCTTTAAAAAATTAAATGAGCTGTATTCAAGAATATAGCAAGCAAATGGCGGAGTCTTGAAAAACCTCACCGTTTGTCCGTTTAAATATACCTTAAAAACGGCATTTTCATTTTCTTTTGCACTATTGAAAAACATAAAATGTTATGAAATATAATAAAATCTATAAAAAAGAAAAGGAGATTTACATATGGAGAACGATTTTAACGGTACAAACCGGACAGGATTTTCACATATGCCTGAAAATCCCGAGTTTATTGAAGAAATGCGGCAGCAGATAAAAAAGAATTTTAAATACGCGATAATTTCCGCGCCTGTAATCTTTATAATTATAATTGCAATAACCGCAACAGTTGCGTTAAAGCAAGGCAGCAGCGTGGGTGAAATTATGCTTGTTGCCGCGGTTTTGTTGGTAATTTTTACAGGAATAGCGTTCGGAATGTGGATATCGCTTTTAAAAGACCTCGGCAGACTTAAAAAGGACGCCGTTGACGGAACTGTTATAAAAAACAAAAAATGGCATTCTCTTTCGGATGAAGAAAAATCAAACAAAAAAAAATACCTTATTATTATTCGCTCGGACGAGGGTAAGAAAATTAAAATCAAAGACAAAAAGCCATGGCTTTTCACCCGTATGTTAACGAAGGCGATAAGGTTCGTTATCATCCCGGATATCCTTTCCCGATAGAAATTTACGATAAATCAAAATGCGGCACAAATATATGCGTTTTCTGCGGTGCGCAAAACACTCTTTCCGATTCAAAATGTCAGCGCTGCGGCAAACCTGTTTTGATGTAAAAAATCCCGGATTTTATGTAAAGTTTCTGCATAAAATCCGGGATTTTTCTCTTTTTTACTTTATATAAAATATCCTTATACCTCTACCCATTCATAAGGTGTCTTCATTGCTTTAAGCCCGGCTTCTCTTACCGCGATAACGTCTATTGTCTGCTCATGCGGCACGGGAACAATGCCCGTATCGAAAAAGCGTATAAGCTCTTCCAAAAACAAACCGAAATAATTTGACTTGATTTGCACAATATTGCTGCTGCCATCCTCTTTTTCAACAGTTAAGCGGAACGGAGTGTTGCGCGTCTGATACATCTGCGCGCAGCGTCCGTCCTCAAACATTATAATCATTGACGGGTGATTGCTTTCTCCCGTAAACATAACTTGTTTCGCCCGGCTCTCCATAAGGCAAATAATGGGCTCTATCTGATGAATGGAATACATCTCATATTCACCGGGCCCCTCACTGTAAATTTTATGAATTGCCTTTTTGTCAATATCACAAAGCTCACTCGCGAACCTGAGCGCCGAACTCGAATAACATTTTGTATTTCCCGCTTTTGCGTTTTCAAAAATTTTTTCCGCCGTTTTTCTGTCCGGAGCGAAAGTTTTATCAATATATAACAGCTTGCCCGATTTCAGCGGAAGCTCACACAGTTCCTCGTGCATTTCCGGATTATCGGGAGAAAGTACTATAAGCCTGTCGCTTTTTTCGATAACCTCCTCAATACTTTCAAGCAGCTCTATTCCGTTTTTTTCCGCCCACTCTTTGTTCGTCATTCCGCCGATAGGATTGTCAATTTTTCCGTAAGCGAAAGAGACTTCATATCTTCCTTCCGACAGCTCTTTTATCATTTTCGGATAATTGTTAGCGTGCCATTCGTCCAAATAATAATCAATAAAACCTATTTTCATATGTTTTCAACTCCGATACTTAGTCTAGTTTTATTTCTCTGTGTTCCTCCGCGGACCGGTAAATCGCGTCCAGCATACGGGCAGTTATAATATTGGTATCTATATGCGACGGAAGCTTTTTCCCCGTTTCTATACATTCGATAAACGAGTTGATTTCGTTCTGAAACATCGGTCCGAACTCCATACCTTCGTTAATTTGGAACGTTGTTTTTGTGAGCATTCCGTTCTTCGTTGAATACATAGCAAAGTCCTTCGCGTAGTTTAGCCTTATACCGCCCTTTGTGCCTATAAAATCAATATATGTTTCTCCTTCACCTATGTTCTGCGCCCATGCGCCGTTAAAGGTTATTACCGGTCCTTCTGTTCTTATTAGACCTGTAATCCCTTCCTCAACATCATTAACTCCGTCAGCTTTCGGCGGTCCTGCCCACATATTTACATATACATATTCATCGATAGGATTACCAAGCTTTTTAAATTGTTCGGACGATACGGTTTTTATTTTCGGGTCGCTGCAGCAATACATTACAATATCAAAATAATGTACGCCCCAGTCAATAAGCACACCGCCGCCGGCAACCGCCTTGTTTGTAAAATCCCCTCCGAGCCCCGGAATAGACCTGTAAGCTCTGAAGCTTACATATACCTGATATATTTCGCCGAGCTCACCGCTGTCGATAATCTGTTTGATTTTGTTTATGCCGGTATTAAATCTGTTGACAACACC
>CACZTG010000325.1 GCA_902783995.1 uncultured Ruminococcus sp.
GCCTGTTATTATGAAGCTTTCGCCAAATGTTACAGATATTACCGAAATCGCAAAAGCCTGCGAAGCGGAGGGCGCGGACGGGATAAGCCTTATAAACACCCTCCTCGGTATGAGAATCGACCTTAAAACAAAAAAACCCGTTATCGCCAACAAAATGGGCGGCTTTTCGGGCAGCGCGATTTTTCCGGTTGCTCTGCGCATGGTGTATCAGGTGGCTTCATGCGTAAAAGTGCCTGTTATCGGTATGGGCGGCGTAAAAAGCGCCGAAGATGTCATTGAAATGATGCTCGCCGGAGCGACTGCGGTTGAAATAGGCGCGGCAAACCTTATAAACCCTTATATATGCAAGGAAATAATCGAAAAATTACCTGATGTTATGAGTGAATATAAAATAGAAAATTTACAAGGTATTATAGGAGGCGCGCTTTAATGGGTAAAGATGTTATCATTGCCTGTGATTTTTCATCGTCTGCCGAAACCACTGCTTTTCTCGACAAATTCACAGACAAAAAACCTTTCGTTAAAATAGGTATGGAGCTTTTTTACGCAGAGGGTCCAAGCATTGTCAAAGAAATAAAACGCAGAGGGCATAAAATTTTTCTTGACCTTAAGCTTCACGACATACCAAACACGGTAAAAAAAGCAATGAGCGTTTTGTCGGCGCTTGACGTTGATATTTGCAATCTTCACGCAGGCGGCACTGTTCCGATGATGGAGGCGGCGCTTGAAGGGCTTACACGTCCCGACGGCTCACGACCTCTGCTTATTGCCGTAACACAGCTTACTTCTACCGATAACGAAACAATGAAACGTGATTTATTGATAGACAAACCGATTGACGAGGTAGTTATGCATTATGCCGAAAACGCTAAAAAAGCAGGGCTTGACGGCGTTGTATGTTCTCCGCTTGAAGCCGGAAAGGTTCACGAAAAATGCGGAAGCGGTTTTTTAACGGTTACGCCCGGTATTCGTTTTGCGGACGGAGATATCGGTGACCAGAAACGTGTTACCACTCCCTTAAAAGCAAAGGAACTCGGCGCCGATTATATTGTTGTCGGCAGACCTATAACCGCCGCCTGCGACCCTGTTGCGGCATATAACCGCTGTATAGATGAATTTACAAAACAGAAAGGATAAAAAAATGGACAAGCTTATTGCGAAAGATTTACTTAAAATTAAAGCTGTGTTTTTCAGACCCGACGAGCCCTTTACCTGGGCAAGCGGCATCAAAAGCCCCGTTTACTGTGATAACCGGCTGACACTGACCGCGCCCGAGGTAAGGCTTGATGTTGAAAACGGGCTTGCGGAGCTCGTTAAAACGTATTATCCTCAAGCAGAGGTGCTTATGGGAACCTCAACCGCCGGTATTGCTCATGCCGCAATAACCGCGCATATTTTAGGGCTTCCTATGGGATATGTACGTTCCGGCGCAAAAGACCACGGCAGGCATAACCAAATTGAGGGAAGGCTTGAAAAAGGACAGAAGGTTGTTGTGGTTGAAGACCTTATCTCTACGGGCGGCAGTGTAATAGAGGTTGTTAATGTGCTCCGCGCCGCAGGCGCAGATGTGCTGGGCATTGTCAGCATATTCACTTACGGAATGAAAAAAGGGCTTGAACGGCTTAAAGAAGCAAACACAGAGAACCACTCTCTCACAAACTTTGATGTTATTGCCGAGGTTGCGGCAAAGGAAGGCTATATTGATAAAGCCGATATTCAAAGGCTTATTGCTTTCAGAAACAATCCGTCCGACGAAAGCTGGATTGGGGGAAACACAAAATGATAAGAAGTCTTATAGATATACTCGACCTTACTGCCGAAGAAATTGACGAGCTTATATTCACGGCGCTTGATATTATCAAAACCCCTGCGCGTTACGGTGAAATATGCCGCCATAAAAAGCTTGCCGCGCTTTTTTTTGAGCCTTCCACAAGGACGCGATTAAGCTTTGAAGCCGCCATGTATGAGCTTGGCGGAAACGTTATCGGCTTTTCTGAGGCGCAAAGCTCTTCTGCCGCAAAAGGCGAGAGCGTTGCGGATACGGCAAAAACAATAAGCTGTTATGCCGATATAATCGCCATCAGACACCCGAAAGAGGGCGCGGCGTATGTTGCCGCGAAAAACGCTTCCGTTCCCGTAATTAACGCCGGTGACGGCGGACATCTTCACCCGACGCAGACGCTTGCGGATTTACTTACAATATACCGCGAAAAAGGAACTGTCGGCGGTTTTAAAATAGGCTTTTGCGGTGACCTTAAATTCGGCAGAACCGTTCATTCGCTTATTGCCGCTCTTTCAAGGTACAGCGGTATAAGCGTTACGCTTATCTCCCCCGAAGAATTAAAGCTGCCAAGCTATATAAAAAAAGATATTTTAAAAGAAAAAAACATTCCGTACTATCAGACAACCGACCTTCAAGAAGCTATGCCGGAGCTTGATATTCTTTATATGACAAGAGTACAGCGTGAGCGTTTTTTCAATGAAGAGGATTATTTACGCCTTAAAGACAGCTATATTTTAACTCCCGAAAAGCTTAAAGACGCAAAAAAGGATTTATGTATAATGCATCCCCTTCCGAGGGTAAATGAAATAAGCGTTGCGATTGATGATGACCCCAGAGCTTGTTATTTTAAACAGGTTGAGAACGGAAAATATATACGTATGGCTCTTATTTTAAAATTTTTGAAGGAGGCGGGAAAAATTGAATATTGACGCCATAAAAGACGGTTACGTTATTGACCACATAAAGGCAGGTGACGGGCTTAAGCTTTTTTATCTTCTGGGGCTTGACAGCGGGGATACGTGCGCCGCGCTTATAAAAAACGCCGCAAGCAAAAAGCTCGGACGAAAAGACATAATAAAAATTGACTCCGATATTGACGTAAACCTTGACGTGATAGGCTATGTGGACCCTACGGCAACCGTAAACATAATAAAAGACGGAAACCTTATCAAAAAGCTTCACCCGCCTATGCCGGAGCTTTTAAAAAATGTTATCAGATGTAAAAATCCAAGGTGCATAACAATGACTGAACAAGAGCTTGACCATATTTTCAGGCTGACGGATAAAGATAAAAAAATTTACAGATGCATATATTGCGAAACAAAGGCAAATTAAGCATTTTTTGAAGGTA
>CACZTG010000326.1 GCA_902783995.1 uncultured Ruminococcus sp.
AAGGGTACGGTAGTAATGCTTGTAAATACCGCCATGCAGGCAAAAAGTGTAAATTTTGCAGGACTTACCGGCAGCAAGGCTGAAATTTATAGTGTTACGAAAAATTATGACGGTATTATAAAAGCCTCAGAGGAGCTTTACGGCGGTAGTATAGAAAGTGTGCATATTCCGCCGAGGAGCGTCAGCTTTGTGGTAACGTCTGATTAAAAATAATCCTTTACGCTTAATTAAGCGCAAGGTTAAATATATATAAAATATTTTAAAAAAATCAGGAGGTTTTGGTTATGAAAAAAACTTTAAAATCAGGTCTGGTACTTATGCTTTCGGTGCTTATGGTGATTTCTTGTGTGAGTACAATATCGGCGGCAACAAATACAGCGGTGTTTCTGTCATCGGAAGGATTAGGGCTTTCTTCGCAAGCCTCAAACAGCTCCGTTTATACTGAGGGCGCATACGGCGTTACAGGAACGTCATGGGGAGCAATGAACGCAACAACGGGCGGAGTAAGCAAAGGCATTTATAAAGATAAAGCGGAGAATGCTGCTTATTTGGGATTTGCCACATCCACTCCTTTGTATGTTGCAACAACGGCAGAAAACGGAGCCGAAACATTAACAGCTGCAGGTGTTAGTCCGCTTAGTGCGGAAAGATATTTTATAGTACCTTTGGTAAAAACCAATAATACAACTATAAACAACGCGCAGTCTGTAAAATTTAGCGATAAAATAGATGATTTTGAGAATGCAACGGTTAAGATTGACCTTGCAAAGGGTTCGGGATATGGTAATTACGACCAGAGTAAAATTGTAGGATACAAATTCGGTCTTGCTTTTGTTGATTACGCAAAAGGTTCGTTATCATATAAAACGGGCTCTACAACAAGATATGTTTACAGAGCAGATTTTGCTTGGCTTGATATCGCAGCAGACAGTAAAAACGAAATAAACAGCTTACCGACTTACAGTAGTTCACAAACCTTTGATGATTCAAAATATACAGTATCCGTTTCGGTAAACGATATACTGACAAACGGTACACATAAAAAAATTAACAGTGCGAGTGTAGATGTTACCGCAGAAAACGCAAACGCTGTCGTTATCGGAGTAATTTTAAATGACGGAACATATGCTTGCGGAGGCTCAATCTTATTCTTTAATAATCTTAATGTTGTAACCGAGGATGACACTGATCCGAACGCACCTGTCTTTTCGGGAAACAGACAAAAAGCTGATTTTACTCTTTGGTCAAGGACGGGTGTAGCCACATCAACATCTTATGATGCTGATACTTATGCCGACAGGGGTGTATGTGCGTATAATACATGGAACGCATTATCTTCCGTAACAGGTTCCTCAAGTGCCAATATATTCACGCAGCATGATATTTTTGCGACGATGTCTCTTGCACGTTCGGTAATCGCCAACGGAACAAATTTCGGTGCAAATGTTACACAGGCAGATGCGGACAGATACCGTTTGTATCCGCTTGTTAATCCCGGTTCAAGTGCTCCTAATCAAAAAGCATTTAAGGATTATTACGATGATATTTCTAATTTTGAAAACGGATATCTTAAAGTTGATATGTTGAAGGGCGGAAATTTCCCGGCTATTTCGGCAGGTGATGAATATCAGTATAAAGCGTTTAGAATTGGTCTTGCTTATGTGGATTACAACACAACGGATACATATACAAGCGGAAGCACAAGAACAGTTTACGCTGCCGATATTTCATGGCTTGATATTACGGAGCAGATTGAAGCGCTCAACGATTTCCCGGAGGATCATAGCATTGTTGACTGGAACGATGTTAAAACAGAGATTTCTGTTTCGATAGACGATATAATAACAAATGGAACACATAAGTATATTAACGGCGCAACTGCCGCAACACATACGCTTACAGCACAAAATGCAAATGCCGTTGTTTTCGGCATAGAGCTTGAAAACGACGTATATCCTCAGTCAGGCAATATACTTTACTTTGATAATCTGCGTATTTCAACAGAAGTACCCGCAACAAGCGTTTCGTTTGACGAAGAGAGCAATCTTGATGACGGCGTAATACTTAATATTCAAAACGGTGAAAGCAGTGATATTACACCGCTTGTATTCGTGGCATATTACCTCGGAGGCAGTCTTGTTAATGTACATGTGGATACGTCGTTTACGGCAGAGGCGGGATATATAGGTGCAAAAACCGCAAAATACCCGATAGACAATGTTAATATAAGCTCTGACAGAGTTGTGGTTACTGCGCTTGACGGCAGTACGTTCAAACCTCTTTGCCCAAGCTTTGATTATTGATAAAAAGAGTTGACCTTTTAAGTAAAACTTACAGATAATTTGGTCGGAAACCGTGTGCTTATGTTCGGTACACGGTTTCCGTGCAAATATAATGTTATTTGAGGAAAGAATATGAAGCACAATGTTAAAGAAACAAAAGCGGAGATTATAAGAGAAAACGGCAGTACCTTTATCCGTTTTGACGGAAAAGAGCTTTTACCTGCGTTTTTCCGTTCTTTTCGCCCGTCGGAATATAATGTGCCCGATTTTTACGGTAAGGATTTCAGGCTGTTTTTGATACATTCAAGCGGAATTATGACGGCGCTTGCAAACAGAACCGTACCTTATTCGGAATACGGAGAAGTATGGTCGGGCAACGGTAAGTATAATATGGGCAACCTGAAAAAACAGGTCGATATGTTTAAAAAAGCCGCGCCGGACGCTTATTTTGCCGCAATGATAGATTTAAACACGCCTGACTGGATGTTAAAAGAAAATCCCGAAATGAGGGACACCTGGACGGAGCTTATTCAGGAAGTAAGAAACCCGAAATGGCTTGAAGGCGCAAAAAAATACATTAAAGCGTATATAAAAATGCTTGATGAGCTTTTGCCCGGCAGGGTTTTCGGAATATATCTTCTTGCCGGAGGTACGACCGAATGGTACACAAGGCTTTTTGACTCTGCGGTAAATTATCCGTCTGAAAGTCACCTTAAAGACTACGGCGCGCCCGTGCCCGGAAGCAAGGCTTTTTACGGCTCGGACGACGGTATTTTCAGAA
>CACZTG010000327.1 GCA_902783995.1 uncultured Ruminococcus sp.
GTATCGCTGCTTCCGGTTTCGCCGGCGGAGGTAGCGTAACGATAACCGCCGCCCGGAGCCGCAACCTTAATGAGCCTGAGTTCTCTTATATCTCTGGAAACAGTCGCCTGAGTCGCGTCGTAGCCCTCCCGTCTTAAAGCCGCGACAAGCTCCTCCTGGGTTTCGACAATGTCTTTTCTTATAATTTCAAGTATTTTAGCGTGCCGACCGTATTTCATTATTACACCTCCCGATAATCTTCTCTTAATTTTATACGTAAAAGCTCGTAAAAACCGTAATTATTCATTTTTATAAGCTTTGTCCGCACGGGTGAAGCGCTTACGGTAAATGAGCCGCCCGCCGCAAGAGGACTTAAAATTTTGCCGTCAACCGTAATAAGCGCTTTATATTCATAGTTGTTTCCGAGCTTAACCGTGATTTTTTTGTCGCTCGGAAGGACGATTGTTCTTGAATGAAGGTCGTGAGAGCATATGGGCGTAACCATAATCACGTCCATTGTGGGGTAAGCAATGGGACCTCCGGCCGAAAGCGAGTACGCCGTTGAGCCTGTGGGAGTTGAAATTACTATTCCGTCTGCGGTGTATGTATCGGCATATTCATCATCAACAAAAACGGAAAGCTCTATGATACGCCCGAATTCGGAACGTGAGGCAACAACATCGTTAAGGGCGAGAATATTATCCTCTCCGTTATATGAAAGACCGAGCATCATATGCTCACGAAGCTCGTATTCGCCCGAAATCAGCCGGTTTGCCGCCTCTTTAAGATAACTTTTCTCCGCGCCGGCGAGGTAGCCTACACGCCCTAAATTTATGCCGAATATGGGTTTGCCGTACTTTGCCGCCTGCGGAGCAATCTGAAGTATGGAACCGTCACCGCCCATAACGGTTATTATATCGCACTCTTTAAAAAAAGTATCGCCTTGTAAAAGCTGCGCGGAAGATATACCTTTCAAAGTATCGCCGTAAGCGGTGTCATAAAGCATATATAAATTCGCTTTTTCGTGCAGCTCGCAGCAAAAAGCGTTAAGAGCCGCGGCGCAGTCGGATTTTGTCATGTTTGGTACAATGCCTATGTTCAGCATGACGACCTCTCCTTTTAAACATTTTTTGTATAAATATTCAAAAATAATTATACAACATTTTGCATTAAAATACAATAGTTTTTTGAAAATAAATTTCGGGCTGTGATAATTTCATTTTATCACAGCCCGGTAAAGTAAGAGAGAAAATTAAGTTATCGCTTAAGCGGTCTGCTGCTCACGGCAAAATACTTTTCATCAACGGTTTCAATGATGTAATCCGCGTATTCGGATTCTTTACCGATGAGCTCGTCTTTATAATCGTGTTTCAGACGGCTTACGATTGTGTCAATTTCCGCGCGGTCGGTGATGATTTCGGATACGCTCCAATCATCTCCGAATTCAAGCGCGCCGCCTCCGTTGTAAGTATCGTAACGCGCGATGCCGATACGCTTTATTTTATCCGCGGTAAAATCTATTTTGTCAAAACTTTCCATACCTTGAAGAAAAGCGAGAGTATTTTTAAAACCGTCCGTTATGGCATAGGTATTATCCCTTATACGGTTTCGCCAATCGGTATAATCGGAGCCGTCCTCATAAACAAGAGGCGAAACGTAATGTACCGTAATATATGCGCACGCGTTATTTCTTCCGCTGTAAAGAGTTGCGTCTTCATCATAAGGCAACGCCTCAATATCCGCCATAAGCGCGTTTTTAAGGAGTTCAAATTCCTCACTGCCGCTTATGAAAGTTAAACGCATATCGTTGTCAAGATTTTGCATAAGCGTACCCACAACCAAAGAGGTTATATTAACATTTTTGTTTTTGTACGGGAAATATCTTTGCTTAGCCCAGGATTCAATATTTGATAAAGGCTCTAAGTATTGTTTATCCTCATTATGATTGAAAAAATAAGAGCGTTTTAAATGCCTTCCGTTTCTTAAAGTGTAATTCAGCATGATACGGTTTTGAGCATTATTGCCGTGGTGATTTTCTGTGCGGTATTTATGGAACGCAATTACTTTTTCAATATCCTCGCGCTTTGTTATTTCGTATTTTTCGGGATTTTTTTCATAAAGCTCTTTACCTTCCTTTGGCTCATAGCTTACGACAGGACTGCTGCCTTGAACATTAAAATATTCGTCCTCATTTATTGTAACAGACATAACCTTGTTTATATCGGGTACACGGTTTTGGTAGCCGAACACATCAAGCTTAAAGCCGCCGGACAAAGCGAGTACAAAAATTATAAATATTCCCGCGTAAAGCGCCGAGCCTTTAAGAGTAAGCCTTTTTTTGTTTATCATATTCGCTGTAATAAGCGCGATTATGCCAAACGGAAGCATAAACAAGATATTCGCGTCAAACCAAATCATAAAATACCAATAGCTGAATATTCCGCCCAAAAGCGCGGCGGCGCCCACAAAAATATTTTTTACGGAAGCAAAAACAAAGGCTTCGCCGTTTCTTTCAAGAGCGCGTTTTTCGTAAAGAAAATATGAAACTACAAGGAGTATAATTACGGCAAAAATGTATATAAGACATTTTTTTGTAACCATTTGGTCCGGCATAATATATATGTATGAAAGCGTTTTATAAATTGAGCCCGAATATCCGTAAAGGAAGGTAGCCATGATGTTGTCTGTAAAGCTTACAATTACAGCGGGAAATATAAGGCAGATACCGGTTAAAGCAAGATGAGAAAGGATATTGCCGGTTAAAATTGCCGTAAACACAGTACAGGCAAAGCCCATATAGCTGTAAATAAGCTGAATTGCCGTCCAAAGCAGAAGATGAGATATGCGCACGTTTATATTGCTGCCGAGGAGCCTTGAAATCAGGACAGTAACCGTTACAACAAGTACAGGAAGCGTCATAAGGGTAAATGCCGAAGCAAGCTTGCTTATGTATATTTTTTTTCGTTTAAGCGGCAGTCCGTGGTAAAACGAAATTGCCGGAACGGAATTTAAAAACCAAAACAGCACAAGCGCGAGCAAAGCTCCGAGGACGACGGCAAAAAAATGCGAAAAATATGAGTTTCCGAAAAGCGCGCTGTTTACGTATTGCGGAGTATCCAAAGCCATACGTGAAAAATTGTTTTTGTTTACATAAAACCCAAAGAAGGTTGAAAAAAACATAAGCGCCGAGTATAAAAGCCCGAAAATCCAGAAACGCTTTAAATCTACTTTAAACAGCCCTTTTTCAAATGATAAGATTTTTAAGTTCATACCCCATACCTCCAAGTTCATAAATAAATACTTCTTCAAGTGAAAGCGGAAGAATATCACATATTACAGGGTTATATTTTTTCGCGGCGGCAAAAATTTTTTCACCGTTCCCCCGTACTATAAGAAGCTTTACACTGCCAAATTCGTCTTTTTTAAGAACATCAATTTCATTTTCAAGCTGCGCGGGGAACTCGCCCGTAAAAGCAAGCTGCAGCTTATGAATATTTCCCTTAACGTCATCAAGCGATTTTTCGATTACAATTTTGCCTTCATGCATTATGCCCACATAGTCACAGATGTCTTCGAGCTCACGCAGATTATGACTTGAAATAAGTACAGTCATTTTCCTGCTTTCAACCTCCTGCAAAACGATGTTCATAACCGTGCGTCTCGCAACGGGGTCAAGTCCGTCAACCGGCTCGTCAAGTATCATAAGCTCAGGTCTCGCTGAGATTCCGAGCCAGAAAGCGACCTGCTTTTGCATACCTTTTGAAAGCTTGCGGACTTTTCTTGTGGGGTCAATGTCAAAAATTTTTCCGAGAGCCTTAAATGCCGCTTCGTCCCAATTTTTGTAAATATCCGCGTAAAATTTTGCCATCTGAGAAACCGTAAATCCCGGATAAAAGTACAAGTCATCATTTATGCATATGATTTTTTGTTTCAGCTCTTCATCGGCAATATCGGGGGATGAATCAATTTTTGCGTCACCTCCCGAAAACCTGTATATGCTCATAAGGCATTTTATAAGAGAGGTTTTTCCCGCACCGTTTGGTCCCACAAGACCGTAAACGGAGCCTTTCGGAACGCTTATGTCAAGACCGTTAAGCGCGTAAAAGCCGTCAAAATCTTTTATTATATTACTGCCTTTAATCATTGTTTTAATCATTCCTTTCCGACCATATTTTTTTAACAATGTTATCTATTTTTTCTTTTTCAATGCCGAGGAAACAAAGCTCGGCAAGTTTTTTTTCAAGTTCCGCAATTATATCTTCACTGCTTTGGGAATTAAGTATGCTCCCGGTGTCCGCGACAAAATAACCTTTACCTTTTACGGAATAGATATAACCTTCGTTTTCAAGTTCTTTGTACGCTTTGACAATTGTGTTTGGATTTATTGTAAGCTTTGCCGCCGTTTCGCGTACGGACATAATTCTGTCACCTGTTTGGAGAGCGCCGCTTACTATCAGATTTTTAATTTTATCCTTAATTTGTTCGTAAATAGGTCTGCTGTCACGAAAATCAAGATTAATCATTTTATCACCTGCCCTTCATACTGTATTAACTGTACTATTACATATAATACACTATCTTTATAATTTTGTCAATAGTTTTTTAAAAATTTTTTAAAAAATAAAATTTATTTGTTTTGAATGAACGACATAAAACCTGTAAGAATAAATAAAAATGCAAAATTAAAGACCGAAAACATTTTTATATAATATCCGCCTCGGCACGGATTATGTTTTACATATTCCCTGAAGGTTATAAGACTTGCGAGCGAAGCTATAAGCGTACCCACACCGCCTATATTTACTCCGACAAGTAAAGCGGGATAATTTCCCGTAAAACGTGAAAGAAGTATGGCGGA
>CACZTG010000328.1 GCA_902783995.1 uncultured Ruminococcus sp.
ATTGCGGCTGCGGCTCCCGCTTATCTTGATAAAGATGCTGTTCCGGCGGATGTTATCGAAAAAGAAAAGGAAATTTTAAGAGCACAGGCTCTTAACGAGGGTAAGCCTGAAGCGATTGTTGATAAAATGGTTATGGGCAGAATAAGTAAATATTACAAAGAAAACTGCCTTGTTGACCAGGAATTTGTCAAAGACCCGGATATGTCCGTTTCAAAAATGCTTGCCGCAAAGGGTAAAGAAATGGGCGGTACAATTACCGTTAAGGATTATGTAAGGTTTGAAAAAGGCGAAGGTCTCGAAAAGAAAGAGGACGATTTTGCCGATGAAGTAGCCAAAATGGCAGGCAAATAATAAAAAAGAAAATATAAATCTTTAGAAAAACAAAAAATGCTACCGGCACAAAAATTTTTTGCTCTT
The DNA here is from genome assembly GCA_902783995.1 of uncultured Ruminococcus sp. The sequence goes on from CACZTG010000328.1 coordinate 418, forward strand.
AGTGTTTTTTGTTTTTCTGCAATATGCCTTATTTTTTTGAAAGGAATGTGATTTTCATATGGTACCAAAATATAAGCGTGTGCTGATAAAGGTCAGCGGTGAAGCTCTCGCCGGAGAAAAGGGATTCGGGCTTGACGAGGATACTTTAAATTCTGTTGCGAAGGTTATTAAAAAATGTGTTGACGCGGGCGTTCAGGTTGCCATTGTTGTTGGCGGAGGCAATTTCTGGAGAGGTCGTTCCGGTAAAAATATGGACAGAACCCGCGCAGACCATATGGGTATGCTCGCAACGGTAATAAACGCGCTTGCGATGCAATCTTCTCTTGAAAATAACGGTGTGGTCACACGTGTGCAGACCGCTATTGAAATGCGCCAGATTGCAGAACCGTATATAAGAGGTAAGGCAGAATCGCATTTGTCAAAAAACAAGGTTGTAATTTTCGGCTGCGGAATCGGAAATCCGTTTTTCTCGACGGATACAACGGCAGCGCTCAGAGCTGCGGAAATCGGCGCGGATATAATACTCCTCGCGAAAAATGTGGACGGCGTTTACGATTGTGACCCGAACAAAAACCCGAATGCAAAAAAATATGATAAAATAACTTATGCCGAAGTGCTTGCGGGCAGGCTTGGCGTTATGGATTCAACAGCAACCTCGCTTTGTATGGATAATAATATTCCCATACAGGTCTTCGGGCTTGATGACCCCGAAAATATATATAAAGCTGTAATGGGTGAAAAAATAGGAACACTTGTATATTAAAATGATAAAAGAAAGGAAGTTATAGTATGAACGCGCAGTTTAAGGATATTTACAGTAAAATAACAGACAAAATGGAAAAATCCGTCAGCGCTCTTGAGAGCGAATTTAATTCTGTAAGAGCAGGCAGAGCAAACCCGGCTGTTCTTGACCAGATTAAGGTTGAATACTACGGAACGCCGTCACAGATTAACGCTGTTGCGAGTGTTTCCGTTCCCGACGCGAGAACGCTTGCAATTCAGCCATGGGACGCTTCTCTTACAAAAGAAATAGAGAGGGCTATCCTTGCGTCTGACCTTGGTATCACACCAAATAATGACGGAAAAATAATAAGGCTTAATTTCCCTCCTCTTACAGAGGAACGCCGAAAAGAGCTTGTAAAGCAAATTCATAAGCTTGCCGAAAACGCTAAAGTCGCGGTGAGAAATATAAGACGTGACTCTATGGAGCATTTTAAAAATATGAAAAAAAATTCAGAAATTACCGAGGACGATCTTAAATCGGCAGAAAAAGATTTGCAGGATATTACCGATAAATTTGTAAAGCTTATAGACGGTAAGCTTGCAGATAAAGAAAATGACCTTATGTCGCTTTAAAACAAAGGAGTGAAATCCGCTTGAAGCTGAAAGAAAGCCTTGGCGCTCTATACAAAAAGCTTGTTGAAATCTTTACGCCCGATGTGAAAATTGATATGGACAGAGTGCCGAAGCATATCGGTATAATTATGGACGGTAACGGAAGATGGGCAAAGCGGCGCGGACTTAAGCGCAGTGACGGTCATCGTGCCGGCGCAAAGACACTTGAAGATATAACAAACTATTGCGGCGAAATAGGTGTTAAGTTTTTGACTGTATATGCGTTTTCGACCGAAAATTGGAAACGTGACAAGGCTGAAATTGATGCCATAATGGAGCTTATTTACGAATATCTTTCAAATATGGAAAAGCTTCTCGGCGGAAAGGATTGCCGTATAAGAGTTATCGGTGACAGAAGCAGACTTAGCGATAAGCTCAATGAGAAAATTCTCGAGGTTGAAAAATATACCGGAGACCGCACAGGTCCGACACTTAATATTGCCCTTAACTACGGCGGAAGAGATGAAATAATCCGCGCGGCGAGGGCTGCAGCGCTTGATGTAAAAGAGGGCAAAATATCCGAAAAGGATATTGACGAAAAATACTTTTCCTCGCTTATGTACACCGGCGATAATCCCGAAGTGGATTTGATTATACGTCCGAGCGGTGAAATGCGTCTCAGCAATTTCCTTCTTTGGCAATGCGCTTACAGCGAATTTTGGTTTTCAAACACCTGTTGGCCCGATTTTACTCCAAAGCATATGCGTATGGCAATAGCCGCTTACCAAAAACGTAACAGACGCTTCGGCGGAGTATAAAAAAGGAGACCTATATGATTACAAGGATAATTTCCGGCGCAGTGCTTGCGGCAGGGCTTGTGGCGATTCTTTTATTTGTGCCGCAGAACGGTATTTTGTTTGCAGTTGCCGTGGTTTCTTCGGTTGCGCTTTATGAATTTTGTTCCGCGAATTTCGGTAAAGGAAAAATTTCTGTTAAGCTGTTAAGCTTTGTAATTGGCATGGGCTTGCTTTTTTTACCGGAAGCATGTACACGGTTGCTTTTAACGTTTGGGCTTATTGCGTCGCTTATACTGCCAGTTTTTCTTTATAAAAAAATCAGCTTTAAAGACGTGGCAAAAGCGTTTTTCGGAGCAATCTATATATTCGGACTTTTAAAATATATTTACCTTACGCGTATCGGTAGCGACGGTAAATTTCTTGTTTTTGCTATATTTATCGGTGCCTTTTTCACAGACATCGGCGCGTATTTTATCGGTATGCTTTCAGGTAAGCATAAGCTGACGGAAATAAGCCCGAAAAAAACCGTTGAGGGTGCCGTCGGAGGCGTTTTAGTAACAATTGCGGCTTTTGCGGTTTACGCTTTTATCGGTTTGAGGTGTATGCATTACGGGGTAAATATTTTTAATCTTTTTGTTACCGGAATCGTGCTTGCCGTATGCTCGGAGCTTGGCGACCTTGCGGCTTCCGTAATAAAACGTGAAGTCGGAATTAAGGATTACGGTAATCTTATCCCCGGACACGGCGGTATCCTTGACCGTATTGACAGCGTGCTTTTTACCGCGCCGGTATTTTACTATCTGAATCTTGTTTTACCGGTATTTATAATTAAGTAATTATGCTTATAAGGGGTATAACTGTATAAATGTTATACTCCTTTTTATCAATAAAAAATAAGGAAGGCTTTATAAATATGAAAAAAATTGCTTTGCTTGGTTCAACAGGCTCAATCGGAACGCAGACGCTTGA
>CACZTG010000329.1 GCA_902783995.1 uncultured Ruminococcus sp.
GCGGCGAGAATAAGCGAAGAAAAAGGGATTTTCAGAATGTTTCCTATTTTTGCGGAGCTTAAAAATAAAGGTATAAAATTTGTCTGGAGAATAGCGGGCGGAGGCCCGCTTCTTGACGAGGCTTTTTATGCGCGCGAAAGATATGGGCTTGAAGATTCGGTGAAATTTTTTAAAATGCTTAATAATCCGTATCCGTATTTTAAAAAATCCGATTTGCTGCTTGTACCGTCATATGATGAAGCTGCACCTATGGTATATGGTGAAGCGGCATTTTTCGGATTGCCTGTTTTTACAACCGATACGACATCGGCGCGCGAGCTTATAGAGGCACAGGGAGTAGGTTTCGTGTGTGAAAATACAGATGAAGCAATAGGAAAAGATTTGGAAAAGCTGCTTGAAAATCCGGAAATGATTTCCGAAAAAGCAAAGAAAATAAAAATTTCAAATGAAAGCGCTCTTAAAGAGTTTGAAAAAATATTATTGTGATTTCTAAAGAAAAATTTTAAAAATCGGAAAGGTATGGTCATATATGGTAGGTATAATAATAGCGGTTCCCGTTGCACTTTCACCATTCACAAAAAAATATATCGAAGCTATAAAAAAGAAAAATATTCCGTATGAAATTGTTGAGTGGAACAGGTACGGAGCTTGCGGCGAAGAAAATGAAAAATACCGTACATATTCCGAAAATACCGGCAGATACAGCGGGCTTCTTTCAAAAGTAATGCCATTTATGAATTTCAGAAGATTTGTTAAAAAGACTATAAAAGAACAAAAATACGACAAGCTTATTGTACTTACAACGCAAACGGCGGTTGTTCTTTTTGATGTCTTGCTGGGGAAAAAGTACAAAAACAAATATTTCTTTGATTACAGGGACACTTCATACGAATATATTACGTTATATAGGCTTTTTGTCAACAGAGTAATACTAAACTCTTATACAACCTGTATTTCATCATACGGCTTTAAAAAATACCTTACCGATAAAAAAGAGCTTATTGTGTCTCACAATTTTCAGAAGGAATATTACGGCAGCCGCAAAATACATTGCTCGGGCAGAGTCAATGCGGAAAAGCTTGTAATCGGCTATATAGGTTATCTGAGAGAATATGAGTATCTTAAAAATTTCGTTGACTCTTTCGGAAAAGATAAGCGCTTTGAGTTTCATATTCACGGAAGCGGAGATTGTGAGCAGCGGTTAAGAGAGTATGCGAAAAAATACGATAATGTCAAGGTGTACGGCGGATATAAAGAGTATGAAAAAATGGATATTGTCGATAGCTTTGATATGATTTGCTACAATTATCCGTACAGCTTTGTTAATTATCCCGCCATGGCAAACAAATTCTACGACGGAATGATTCGCAAAAAACCAATGTTCGGCAATTCGAATACTTTTTCGGGGGAGCTTATAGAAAAATACGGTCTCGGAATAAGTCTGCCGGAGGACGAGAAAAAAATAACCGATAAAATATATGAGTATTTAATGAGCTTTGATAAGGAACAGTTTGAAAAGAGCTGCGAGGATTTTCTTTTAAGAGTTATTCGTGAAGAAGAAGCTTATATCGCAAAAATAGATGAATTTCTTGACGAAGGAGAGTGCAGCCTTTGAGTAAAAACAAAACGGAAAAAATTTTCAGAGCGGTTTTTTTGCTTATTGCGATTTTTTATGCCGCGATATTAGTAAGGCTTGTTTTTATAAGGGACGGTATAAGGCTTGAAGAGGAGACATCTCATTTTTTGCCGCTTGGTGCATTACGTGAATATAAAGCGGGGTTCAAAACGTTAAAATCCGTGGTTCTCAATTATGTGGGCAATATAGCGATATTTTTTCCGCTTGGGATTTTTTTGCCGGTAATTTTTAAAAAATTAAATTTTTTAAAAGTGATTCTGACAGGCTGTTTAATATCGTTATTTATTGAAGTCGTGCAGTATCTGTTATCTGCAGGTTATACAGATATTGACGATATTATAATGAATACCCTGGGCGCTGCCATCGGAGCGTTTGCGTATTTTTATATTTTCGGCGGCAAAAGAAAAAAAACGGTTTCATATGTTTTGTCGCTTTTTGTTGTTGTGGTTACTACGTTTGGCGGAATGGCATGTATATGGAGATACGCACCGGTTTTTTTGCCTGATGAAGCGGTAGAAATAAACGGTATGATAGCGGGCAGAAGGCTTGAAGGCTATGATTTACGCGCAAAATGTAAAGGAATGAGTCAGGGAGAGGTTGCTGTGGAAAAGGAAACGGCTACAGGTAAAGACGGCAGAAAAATTGAAAATATACCGCGTACATACTTTATTTCGGATACAGCTGTTTTTGTTACGGCAAGAGAGAAAAACGGAAAAAAAACTTATCACATTATAGGTCTTGATGAGATGATTGAGAAGGTAATGGGAGGAGAAAGACCGTATTTGACAATATGGCTTAATAAAGAAAATAAATGTGATATGATTATGGTGGAATAAATACGCGGAAGGGGTTTTACTGAAGTGTTAGGCAAGCTTAAAAATAAATTTTTGAATATTTTCGGGTATTTAAAATGTATTTTCCTGTATTTTTTTGCAGCGGTTATTTCTGTGTTTGTAAAAAACAGGGCTTTTTATAAGGATTTGTGGCTTGTTGCGGAACGCGGCGCCGATGCGCGTGATAACGGATATCATTTTTTTAAGTATCTTTGTTTAAATCATAAGGAAATCAACTGTGTTTACGTTATAGATAAAGCGGCGCCCGATTATAATAAAATTGCCGTACTCGGTAAGACCGTTCAGCCGGGAAGCTTTAAGCATTATCTTGCGTTTGTGTGTGCAAAGGCAAAAATCAGCACTCATATTATGGGGTATGCGCCCGACTCTTACAGGTTTGCGATTTTAGACAGAAAGTTTAATATTGTAAAAGGGAAAAAGATTTTTTTACAGCACGGCATAATAAAAGACGATATACGCGAACTGCACTATGACAAGGTGCGTCTTGATTTGTTTATATGCAGTACAGTTAATGAATACGAATCCATAGTGAAGGACTTCCATTATCCGGAAAGTGTGCTGCGGCGTGTAGGACTGTGCAGATATGACGCGCTTTTAAAAGCGCATACGGTAAAACGGCAGATACTTGTTATGCCGACGTGGAGATATTATCTGCGCACTCTGGATGAAGCAGGCTTTAAAGAAAGCGAGTATTATAAAAGCTTCAGCGGGCTTATAACCGATGAAAGACTGTTAAGGCTTCTTAAAGAAAACGATTACGAGCTTGTTTTATATTTGCACTATGAGCTTCAGAAATTTACATATTTGTTTTTCGGGGAAAGTGACAGAATTAAAATAAAGGGTATAAAAGATGCGGATGTTCAGAAGCTTTTGATGGAATCTGCCATGCTTGTAACGGATTATTCAAGTATATTTTTCGATTTTGCATATATGAAAAAGCCGCTTTGCTATTTTATGTTTGACAGGGAGCTTTTCTTCAGCGAGCAATATGACAGAGGTTATTTCAGCTTCGATGATGACGGCTTCGGGCCGGTATGCTCCGAAAAGGACGGGATAATAGATTTTATTGAGCATGAAATTAAAAACGGTATGACGGTGGAAGAAAAGTATGCCGAAAGAATAAAAAATAATTTTGACGATTTTTCCGATAACCATTGCGAAAAAACGTACGTAGAAATATTAAAATTGCTTTTGAGGTAAAGGAGTTTTTTTATGAACAGAAAACACAGTATTGATTTATTGAGAGTAATGGGAGCGATTGCAGTGGTGTTGCTGCATACAATTACAACACCTGTTGCGAATTACAGCGGTGAGCTGCCGATGTCACTGCGTATAAACCTCAATGCACTTGAAATTCTGTTGGGCTGGGTTGTGCCGATATTTCTTATGATAACAGGTTACTGCTTATCAAACAAAAAGGAATGCACATACAAATATTGTTTTGAGCATATAAAAAAATACGTAGCGGTATTATTTACAATAGGGCTTTTTTATGCACTTCTTGAAGAAGCATACGGTGCAATGCAAAGCGGCAAGCCGATATTTTCCTTTTCGGTTTTGGGACATTCTCTTTTAAGAATAATTAACGGTCATGTGTGGGTGCACATGTGGTTTGTATATACGATAATCGGAATATATCTTGTTATGCCGGTTATACACAGCTTTATGCAGACCGGCGAACGCAACATATACATACTGACAGCGGTGCTTTTTGTGTTTACAATTGTTGTGCCTCAGATTAATAAAGATACGTCTCTTCATATCAACGTTGATTTTCCTGCCAACGGATATTTGTTTTATGTGTGCTTCGGAGGAATGATACGCAAATGCGGAGTAAAAAAACGGTTTTATTATTTTACAGTTGTATGCGGCATAATCTCTTTTGTGACAATGGTTGTAACGCATGCAAAAATAGGAAGGTTTGATAATATTCATCCGCTTGTAAGTATTGCGGCAATGTTTGTTTTTGTTGTTATAAGCGAGCTTGACATAAAAGGAAACAAGCTGATTTATGAAATTGCCGCTTCAACGTGGGGAATATATCTCATTCATCCCATTTTCTTCAATGTGGGTATAAAGC
>CACZTG010000330.1 GCA_902783995.1 uncultured Ruminococcus sp.
ATTATACTACTGTATGAAAATTTTGTCAAGATTTTTTCGTCATTTTTTTGTTTATTTTTCGTGTTTACGGGCATACTTACATAAAAAATGTTTTAAAGGAGTGCATTTTTATGGGCATACACACCGATATGGCTGTTGAAGCACACGAATATTTTTCGGAAAAAAACAATCAAATTCCTTCCGGTGTAAAAATTGATAAACGCGTTTTCGGCGGACTTAAATACACCGAAATATCCGTTACCGACGAAGAAGGCGCAAAATTCCTCGAAAAACCAATCGGCACATATATTACTTTTGAAGCCGAAGATTTAAGAGGCTTTGAAAACGAAAGCAGCCTTCAAAACCGTAGCTTTATCGCAAGAGAAATAGAAAAACTGCTCCGTAAAAACGGGATTCCCGATAACGCGCCTATTCTGGTTGTCGGTCTCGGAAACAGAGAAATAACCCCCGACGCACTCGGACCAAAGGTTGTTTCTTCTGTGTTTGTATCACGGCATCTTTTCGAGCATTTGCCCGAAATCAGTAACGTTGATATAAGACCTGTCTGCGCAGTGTCTCCCGGTGTACTCGGCACTACCGGCATAGAAACACTCGAAATTGTAAAGGGCATAAATGAACACGTACATCCAAAATGTATTATCGTTATCGACTCACTTGTCGCGAGAAACATATCACGTCTCGGAAAAAGTGTTCAGCTTTCCGACAGCGGCATAAGTCCCGGCTCGGGCGTCGGCAATCACAGAAAAGGTCTTAATGCAGATTCACTCGGCGTACCCGTTATATCAATCGGAGTACCTATGGTTGTTGACGCCGCAACAATTACCGATGACATTTTTGAATGTTCGGTTTCAATGCTTAAAAACGCTTCGGAAAAACAAAGTAAATTTTACGAAATGCTTTCCGAAATGAAGCCGTTTGAGCGTAAAGCCATTTTTAAAGAAGCCTTATCGGGTATGACAGGCGAGCTTATAGTAACTCCCAAGGATATTGACGAAACGGTAAACGACCTTTCAAAAGTCATATCCGCCGCCATAAATATCGGTCTTCACAAAGGCGATATAAGCGGTTATTTACAATAAGCCTATTCTTTTTCCCTCACCTTGCAGGTGTATTGCTTAAACATATCAATAAGCTCTTCTTCATTGATTTTTGCAGATACTTCCATCGTAAAAGTATAATCCCTTTTGCCCGTCTGCGCGTTATGCCCGACATTAACTTTGGAAACATTTATACCGTGTTTTTTAAGTGTCGCTATTGCTCTGTCCCTGAAGCCTTCCTCGTCAACCTCATAGACAAAGAGATTTTTTATCTTCGCGTTCTGAAGCCACAGCATATTGCTGTGAAGAAATATCTGTGCGAAAATTATAAATAGTGTCGTTGCGATGCCGACAATATACATTCCCGCGCCTATTGCCATACCGATACCGGAGGTAGCCCAAATGCCTGCCGCCGTTGTAAGCCCCGTAACGGTTTGTTTCTGCACAAAAATTGTTCCTGCACCGAGAAAACCTACTCCCGAAACAATTGAAGCCGCCACACGGGACGGGTCAAGTTTAACTCCGCCCGCAAGCTCAATGCCCATTTTAATTACATCAAAAAAAGCGTATTTTGAAACAATCATCATAAGCGCCGCCGATGCCGCAACAATAAAATGCGTTCTTATTCCCGCTCCTTTCGCGCGGTTTTTGCGTTCATATCCTATAAAAAAACCGCAAACACCCGCAATTACGATGCGAAGCATAAACACAGCGTCAAACAAAAAAACTTTATCCGAATTAAGATAATTTATAAAACCACCCATTTTTGTAGTCCTTTCTTTTTGTGTTTTTTATGTGAAAGCCTTAAAAATATCATAGTACGCATATAAAAATTATATGCGTACCGATTTTCAGGCTATTAAATAGTATTATTTAATTCGACAAAATATGCGGATTTTAACGTCTGAAAACAATCTTTCCTCCGTCCATACTGTCGATAAGCGCAAGTGATTCAATCCGTAACCCTTTTTGCCTTAATTCATCACCTCCGCCCTGAAAACCTTTTTCAATTGCTATTGCAGCGCCCGCGAGATAAGCGCTCGCCTGATTTACCATATCTATAAGCCCTTTAAGAGCGTTGCCTCTCGCCAAAAAATCGTCAACAATAAGAATCCTGTCATCACCCTTCATATATTCCTTGCTGACAACAGCATCGTATGTATTCCCATGTGTAAAGGAATGTACTCTCGAAGTATAAACATCATCACCGACATTTGCGGATTTGTTCTTTTTTGCGAAGACCACCGGCACTTTCATATAAACTGCGGCTGCCATAGCAATGGCAATACCCGAAGATTCTATTGTAAA
>CACZTG010000331.1 GCA_902783995.1 uncultured Ruminococcus sp.
AAACTTCGATGCCTCTTTAGAGGCACGCCAGTATTAACCCCTTTTAGGGGTTGAGCAAGCCACCGGTTCAACCGGTGGTTTTGACTTATATCATATAATTATCAACGTAGCTTCTTTTATCAAGTATATCCTGCAAGGTTATGCCGTTTAGATATTTATATATCACGTCATTTAAGCCTTTCCATACGGGCAGCATGGCGCAGTCGGCACTGCGCTCACATTCATTTGGCTCGTTATCAAGACAGGCAACGGGCGCGAGGCTGCCTTCGGTAAGCGTAAGAATTTCGGCAACGGTGTATTTTTCGGGCGCTCTCGAAAGCTTATAACCGCCCTGAAACCCTCTGTTGGTCTGGAGAATATCCGATTTATTTAACACAGGAACAATTTGTTCAAGATATTTTTTTGAAATGCCCTGACGCTCCGAAACGTCTTTAAGCGATATAAAGCCGCCGCTGTTATGTTCGGCAAGGTCTAACATAAGGCGCATCGCGTACCTTCCTTTTGTTGATATCTTCATATTTATAATCATTCCTTTCAATACAAAAACATATCTTTTATTCCGCCAAAAGTAAATCGGTCGGATTGTATCTTTCCGCCACTTTTAAAGAAACCGATAAATGTTCATTTTTAAGCGCTTGCAGTACAGTATTGTATGCGGTTTCGGGAGTATTGTTTTCTTTGCTTAAATGACCGAGAATAATCCTTTTAGTGCCGCTTCTTGTGAGCGCGCAGGCAAGAAGCGCCGCCTGAGTATTGCTCATATGCCCGAGATGTGAGGCAATACGCTTTTTAAGAGGGTAAGGATACGGACCGTTTTCAAGCATTTTTTCATCATAATTCGCTTCAATAAGCGCGGTATCGCAGCCTTTAAGATTTTCGGCAAAATCACCTGTAAGCCTGCCGTTATCCGTCGCAACGGCAAACTTTGTGCCGCCGCAGTTAAATATATAGCCTACACTCATTGCGCTGTCATGTGATGTTAAAACGGGTGTAACGTCAATATCTCCAACACAAAAGGTCTCTCCCGGAACAGCAATCTGCCTGTTAAACACAGGAATATTTTCACTTAACGCGTGAAGCATATCCCAGGTTGGAGCCGTCGCATAGACGGGTACGGGACAATTTTTGGAAAATACACGCAGCCCGCATACGTGGTCGCTGTGCTCATGCGTGATTAAAATCGCGTCAACGGCGGATTCATCAATATATTTTAATCGCTCGCTTATACGTTTCGCGCTTATACCGCAATCTATCAGAATTTTGGTGCTACCGTATCTTATAAAAGCGGAATTTCCGCTGCTTCCGCTTGAAAGTGTAAAAAATTTAAGCAAAGTTTAACCCCCGTAAAAGAATAAGAAAAATATATTTAGTTTGAATAATCCGAATCGCGCTGAATATCTGCGCCTATTGTACGGAGTTTTTCTTCAAAATGCTCGTAGCCTCTGTCAACATATTTAATATTTTTAACGATGGTTTTGCCGTCTGCCATAAGACCGGCAACTACCATAGCCGCTCCCGCGCGTAAATCGGTAGCGTTAATAATTCCGCCTTTCAGCCGGTCAACGCCTTCAATGACCGCCATTCTGCCGTTGACGGTTATGTGGGCGCCCATACGCCTTAATTCATCAACATATTGAAAACGGTTTTCCCATACGCCTTCCGTAACAATGCTTGTGCCTCCGGCAACCGTTAAAAGCGCAACGGCAATCGGCTGCATATCGGTCGGAAAACCGGGATACGGCAGCGTTTTAAGATTAGCTTTGCCGATTTTCCCGTCACTTATAATCCGTATGGAATCACTGTATTCCTCGACGGTTATTTTCATATCCTCAAGCTTAGCGCTTATTGCTTCCATATGCTTCGGAATAATATTTTTTATAAGCACATTGCCGCCGGCGCCTGCCGCGGCAATCATAAACGTGCCGGCTTCTATCTGGTCGGGAATAAGTGTATAAGTTATATCTTTGTTAAGTTCTTTTACGCCTTTTATTCTTATAACATCTGTTCCGGCGCCCTTGACATCGGCACCCATAGCGTTTAAAAAGTTCGCGACGTCAACAATATGAGGTTCTTTCGCGACGTTTTCAATTATTGTTGTACCTTCCGCAAGAACAGCGGCTATCATAATATTGATTGTCGCGCCAACACTCACGGTATCAAGATAAATGTTCGCGGCTTTTAAAGGAAGCGGTTTTTCTGCTTTAAACACATTGCTTATACTGACATCGGCGCCCATAGCCTCAAAACCCTTCATATGTAAATCAACGGG
>CACZTG010000332.1 GCA_902783995.1 uncultured Ruminococcus sp.
ATATATTTTAAAGTTTGAAAAAGACGACAGCGTTAAATTTGTTTCGCATCTCGACCTTATAAGAGTGTTCGACCGTGCCATGCGCCGTGCGGAGCTTCCCATGGGGTACAGCGCAGGGTTTAATCCGCATCCGCTTATGACCTTTGCGCACCCTCTCGGTGTGGGCGTTGCAAGCTGCGCGGAGCTTGTCGAGATAACAACTGCGGAGCATGTTGAGCCGGACGAGTTTAAAAACAGACTTAACGAAAAGCTTCCGGACGGCTTTAAAATTGCGGCGGTTAAAGAAATTGAAGGGAAAAATAACTTTGCAAGCCTTAAAAGCGCCGATTATGCCATAAAAATTGAAGGCGAGTTTCCAAAGAAAGGGCTTGAAAAAAGCTTTCATGGGCTTAAAGAAATTGTCGTTGATAAAAAGACAAAAAGGGGAATAACGCAGACGGATATAAAACCTTTTGTGCTTGGCTTTAAAGAAATAGAACCCGGAATGTTAAATGTCCGCCTTAAAACTGGGGCGGAAAACTTAAAACCCGAACTCCTCGTAAAAGGGCTTGAAACGTATATCCCGGATTTTAAAGCAGATAGAATGCTGATTTTAAGAACCTGTCTGCTTGATGAGAACGACGAGCCGCTGTATTAACTTTAAATGCATATTAAAAGGACCGTGAATTTTCATAGTCCTTTAAAAAGTCCGTTTGGCTTAAAAATGTGACAAAACCGGCACGCCTCCCAATGACACCAATGACACCTTTATAACAAAACGTAGTTACGGTTTATATGTTTTTCACTATCTTCCCCTTTCCGCAAGTGCTTATCTGCGTACAAAGTATGCTGATTTGCCGCCTGATGTATTTAACTGTCTTGATTTGTGGCTTTGCGGGAGGACATATACTGTGGGAAACAATATCGAGGATACCGTTTGCAAGGGGGCCGTTTTGGGAATTAAAAAGAATAAACCGTGAGGGAAGGCTTTATGGCAAATACAATCTCATACATCAGAATTATACTGAGCGCTGCATTACTGTTTTTCCCTGTATTTTCTCCCGCATTTTATTTATTATATATGTTTTCGGGTTTTTCTGATATGATTGACGGGGTGATTGCAAGGAAAACAGGGACTGTGAGTAAGTTTGGCGAAAAACTTGACACAACAGCAGATTTTGTTTTTGTCATAGCTTGTTTTATTAAGTTCATTCCTGCTATACGAATTCCTGTATGGCTTTATGTATGGATCGCAATAATAGCGCTGATAAAACTGGTAAACACTGTTTCGGGCTATATTATGCAAAATAAGCTTGTTACGGTTCACTCGTTTATGAATAAATTCACAGGTGTGGTTTTGTTTGTCCTTCCTCTGACATTTTGGATTATAGATTTGAAATACAGCGGAATTGCCGTTTGCACAATCGCAACTTTTGCGGCGGTACAGGAGGGGCATTTTATAAGAACGGGATTTAGATTATAAAATAGAAGAATATATTAAATTTGCGGAGGAACAAAATGAAAGATTTTATAGCATACTGCGGACTTAATTGTGAGGTTTGCGAGGCGCGCATCGCAACAATCAACAATGATGACAAGTTGCGTGACGAGGTTGCAAAAAAATGGTCGGCGATGAACGACGTAACCATTACCCCCGAAATGATAAACTGTGCGGGTTGTCGGATAGACGGTGTGAAAACGCCTTACTGCGAGTCGCTGTGCCCCATAAGACAATGCGCAATGAATAAATATGAGACATGTGGTGACTGTTCGGAAATTATGTTCTGTGAAAAAGTTAAGATGATACTGGACAATAATTCAGATGCGAGGAATAACCTGAATTACGAGAAAAATGGAAGAACTGAATAAATCAAAATTTACAGTGCTTTTTGACGTTCCTTTTTGGGTAGGTATATTTGAACGGCTTGAAGGTGACAAGTTGTCTGTATGCGAGGTCGCATTCGGCGCAGAGCCTACAGATACCCCAATACATGATTTTCTTATGTGTTGTGATACAATTGATGGGTGACAAAAAAAGAAAATAGACTCCAAATATGATATAATGTTTAGAGGTCAATCAAAACATTATGAAAAAGGAGCTATTTTCTTATGAATACTATTATAACATCAAATGCACGGTTTCAGAGAGCGGGTAATTAAATATTCTTTTAAATATGGAGTTACAAAAGCAAGCAACAGATTCAGAATAAGCAGAAATGCTATTTATGAATGGCGGCACAAATATGACGGAAAGAGCTGGAAAAGTCTGGTAGATAGAAGTCATAGACCGCATCATCATCCAAACGAGCATACACAGAGAGAAAAGGAAATGATATTAAAGCGGTACCCATATCAAAGAGCGGAATATCCGGGACAAAAGGTGCAGGTTGATGTAAAATTCGTACCGTCATATTGTGTTACAAATGGAAAGCAGTATTATCAATATACGGCAGTAGATGAATGTACACGGTGGGTATTCAGAGAGATGTATGATGAACATAGCGCATACAGTTCTACCATCATTGACAATTGAGCAAAAAAGTCATAAAAATTTCGTAAAATGTATTGACTTTAATATTTTTTTATGATATAATATAGAATATTATGAAATAGCTATTAAAATTTTTACGTGTTAGGAGAGAAGTTTCATGAAAAAAACATTGTTTTCGATTTTTATCGTAACAGCTATGCTGATGAGTGTTCTGACAATTGCTTTTGCCGATACCGTAACTCTTAAAGAGACGGTTGAAGTTCCGACAGACATTCAGATTCAGGTTAATGCAGGTGCGTTTGAGGAGTATCATCTTGATACAAATTATACTGATGCAACGGCAGATTTCATCTACAAGGCTCAAATAGATATGAAGCCCGTAAGAGATGAGTTTGAGGCATATCTTAGTTATGCGGATCAGTATTATAGACCGTTAGGTTTTACCGATGCTGATTTATACAGTGTTGATGTTAAGGGTTCGTTTGAAATTAAGATTGTTTTCCCGGATGAGCTCGGTGCGCTTGTCGGTGACAGCATAAAGAACCCCGCTACGGATATGTACGGATTTTCTTTTGCGAATGCTGAATCCGCAAAGGTATATACAGAGGTAAATCCCGCTTCGGGAAATATTGAGCGTGATTGGGACGCGGCAACGAATACACTTACAATAACTGTTTATGTAAAGTCGCCGACAGGCGGTGCGGCTCTTAAAGCGGGCGATCTTGTAGATATTGATACTACAGATCCGCTTTACGGTTTATACGCGACAGGTAACTATGAAGATTACCTTTCCGATATCACACTTGAAATGGCAGCTGCTGATAAAATAACAGCAAACGTAGGTGCTAAGATAGCTGACCCCGGTTATGTATTCGGAACAGTTTACGGATATTTTGGCGGAAAGACCGAGTATAGCGTTTCCGACTCGGTTAAATATACAACAAAATATGTGGCTGCTCAGAAAGCCGGCGGAGAAGATGAGCTTGCCGAATATGATCCTAACGATGAGGCAGACGCTGTTAAAGGTGCAAAGATAAGCGCGACATACGAGCTCAGAAAAGACGGCGTTAAGAAAGTAAAATTTGTTGTAGATGGTAAATATATTGAAGATCCCACAAATCCGCAGGGTGATTTGGACGGTACGGATTATGGCGGTGTATTCCCTCCTGTATACAGTGATGACGGTAATCCTAAGGTTGACCTTGATAATTATAATGATATTCCCGGTCAGAAGGGCGGTTATAAATTTAAAGGTTGGTCCAGAACACCGGACGGTCCGATTGTAAGCGGTGAGCAGCCGTTTGGTGATGATGCTGATAATACCACAGAATTTTATGCTGTATTTGAACGTGAATCAACCGGTGGCGGCGGCGGCGGTTCTTCAAAAACAGTTACCGTAAACTTTGTTGTTGACGGCGAAGAAGGCGTTGTAAAAGCTAAAGAAGGAAAATCGCCGTTTACTTTGAGCTTCGGAGATGTTAAGGTACCAACAAAAGAAGGTTACGCATTTGACGGTTGGTATAAAGACCCCGAAATGACAATAAAGGTTGACAATAA
>CACZTG010000333.1 GCA_902783995.1 uncultured Ruminococcus sp.
TCAGGCGGAGGCTATTCTTGCCGTACAAACGGCTGTTGCCGAGGGTATCAAAAAAATCAATGAGGCAAATCCGTCGGACGCTTATGTGGCAATGAGAGCGCTCGAAAGCTTTGAAAAGGCGGCGGACGGTAAAGCCACAAAGATTATTATTCCGTCACAAATCAGCGGCATAGCGGGGCTTGCCGCAAGCGTAAAAGAGCTTATAAGTACGGATAACAAGTGAAATTGAAATATTAAAAAGAGCCGTAGCAAAATCACTCATTTTGTTACGGCTCTTTTTGTGAAAACAGGCGATTTTTCGTGGCCGACCGCCGCATTTTCATTAATAAAATCTTCATTACATATCAATGATTTCAGTAATAATATTATATATTTTTTTCTTTTTTGTTTCAGGCAAGCTTAACACCTCATTGTAAATTTTAGAGGCATAATCGTCCTTTTTATATTCTATATTTTCAAAAAGCGCCTGCGGAGGCAAATTAAGACCGCTTGCGATTTTATATATACTTTCAAGAGTCGGGCTTTTTTCGCCCCTTTCAAGCTGCCCTATATATGTCGGATGCAGCCCGCAAAGCTCCGCCATTTTTTCCTGACTTATTTTTTTTGATATTCTTATACCGCGAATCCTTTTTCCGAAAAGTACCTTTATGTTATCCATTTTTTACACCGCCCTTTCTTTTTTATCATAAATTAACACTTTGTTTAAAAACATACTATTGTATATAATTATTTTTTTCAACAGACTATTGACTTTAAAAACAAAATATGATATACTATTGTATGTAATTATCAAAAAATAATGATTAAAGTATTTGTTTAAGGAGGGTAAAGCAATGAACGACAAAGAAAACATAGAAGTAGAAATAGCAAGACAAGAAGCGATTAATGCAATTGAAAAACTTAACAATAAACAGGAAAATATGAATAATAATTTAAAAAAACTTAAATTTTTAGATATTGAACTTAAAATAACAATGTATATTCTTATTATTGTCGTTGTTATTGCTGCTGTTATGGCAGTCTATTTTAAAATACAAACAAATGAAATAGAAAAAGAAAATGCAGCAAGAAACAAATCAAATACAACTACATATGAAAACTCTTATAGTTCAGGAAGTAAAAGCAGTTCATCATACAGTTCCAGCAGCACAGGAAATTCATCGTACAGTTCAGAAAATAAAGGCAGCTCATCGTATAGTTCCGGAAGTAATAGCAGCTCTTATACAAGCGATTCAGAATTTGGAAGTAGTGTTTCAACAAGTAATGTTTATTTTTTCTATGCTACCGGTGCAGCTAAACAAGTTATTACCGGAAAATTAAAATATCCTGCAAGTTCTGAATTTATGAAAGAAAACGCAATGAAAGTTTACAAAAAATCAGATATATATACAGTTATTGGTTATGTTGATGCGGCTAACGGTTTTAATGCGAAAGAACGAAAATATTTTAGAGTTTCAATGAAAATAAACGATTATGGAAATACATATGGTTACACTGTAACAGCAACCGAAATGTATTAAAAATAAAAATTCACTATTATAACCAAATTTTTCATTGGATAAATTCTCTTTAAAGGAATAATAATACTAATGTAAAATTATTCAAAAGGAGATTTTAAAATATGAAAGCAACAGGAATTGTGCGCAGGATAGATGACCTCGGCAGAGTTGTAATTCCAAAGGAAATCCGCCGTACAATGCGGATTCGTGAGGGCGACCCGCTGGAGATATTTACCAACCGTGACGGAGAGGTTATTTTTAAAAAATATTCGCCCATAGGCGAGCTGAGCGATTTTGCCAACGATTATGTGGATGTTTTGTCGAGAACGACGGGACATATTGTTTGTGTTACGGACAAGGATTCTGTAATCGCGGTCGCGGGCGCGCCGAGAAAAATGTTTATGGATAAACGCGTAAGCGGCGAAATGGAAAAAATAATGGATTCGCACGCGCCGTTTACAGGAGGAACAGGCGAAAACGAAGTTGAAATTATAGAAGGAGAAACCGCCTATACCGTCGGTGTTGCCGTGCCGATTATAACTGAGGGCGATACTGTCGGAACGGTAGCAATTTTAACAGATGACAAAAGCGTTTCAATGGGCGAGGTTGAACAAAAGCTCGCGTACGCGGCGGCAGGTTTTATAGGTAAGCATATGGAAAGTTAGAAAATTAACAGGTTAAACGGCAGACGGCAAAAATTTGACGTCTGCTTACTTATTTACCAAAAAAGCCGATATTAAAAAATTTTTTAATGAAGTTTTTAAAAAAATCCTTGACAACTGCGGA
>CACZTG010000334.1 GCA_902783995.1 uncultured Ruminococcus sp.
TCATGACCAGGTTGAGGCTATGACAATGGGTACAAACATTGTTGTTATGAAGGACGGCGTTATTCAGCAGATTGACGCTCCTCAGGTTCTTTATGAGAAACCCGTAAACCTGTTTGTTGCAGGCTTTATAGGCAGCCCGCAGATGAACACGGCTCCGTGTACAATTGATAAAAACGGCGACGAATATACCGTACATATCGGCGAGTCTTCTTTCAAGATTCCCGAAGGCAAAGCAAAAGCTCTTGACGGCGTTGATATCGAAAATAAAGAATTTATCTTCGGTATCAGACCTGAAAATGTACATGATGAAGAAATTTATCTTTCTACTCTTACAGACAGTCAGGTTAAAGCGGATGTTGAGCTTACAGAAGCAATGGGTGCCGAAACATTACTTTACCTTATCTTTGAAGGGGAGCATTTTGTTGCAAAGGTTAATCCTCGTTCAACAGCTAAAACAGGTGATAAAATCACTGTCGCGTTTGACCTTGAAAAAATGCACTTGTTTGATAAGGAATCTACTCTTGCTATTATCTGAAAAACAAGCGTTTTTAAGGCTATCCTTAGCTGGATAGCCTTATTTTTTCAGTTAAAACAAGTTTTTATGGAGAATAAAATGAAAAAACCCGAAAATAATATCAGCCGCCTTGTGCGTGCTTTTACCGCTATTGATAACGAAAATGATATGGAAGCCTTTCTTTCGGAGCTATGCTCGCCGGCGGAGCTTACGGCAATTGCCGAACGGCTTAAGGTTGCGGATATGCTTAAAAGCGGAAATATGTACAGCGATATTGCGGCAAGTATGAATGTAAGCTCCTCGCTTATCGCGAAAATTGACGATATAATCGTCCGCGGAAAAGGCGGTTATGATATAGGTATTCATGCCTCAAAAGAGACTGCCGCTTCCTACGGCAGTTTTGCTTCCGTTTATGATTTGCTGACCTATGACGTCGATTACAAAAGCCGTGTAAAATATGTTACAAAGCTTTTTAAAAAGTTTGCGGATTTTAAAGTTAAGTCCGTTCTTGACCTTGCCTGTGGCACAGGCACCGCCGCGTCATTGCTTTATGACCTCGGCTACGAAATGATTGGTGTTGACTCTTCCGCCGATATGCTCGCTCAGGCACGGCAGAAAAAAGGCGACAGAGATATTTTGTATTTACAGCAGGATATTAAAAATTTTGAGCTTTACGGTACGGTTGATGCAGTAATTTGCCTTCTTGACGGCATAAATTATCTTCTTGATGAGGATGACCTTTTAACCTGTTTTAAATGGGTGCGCAATTATCTCAATCCGGGCGGAGTCTTCGTATTTGATGTAAACACAAAATATAAGCTTGAAAACATACTTGCCGGAAATATTTTTAATGATGAACGTGACGGAGTTTTTTACAGCTGGGAAAATTATTACGATTCCGAAGAAAACATTTGTGAGTTTAACCTTAATGTTTTTGTTAAAAACGGCAGTTCATATAAAAGAATAAACGAATTTCACTATGAAAAGGCGTACCCCGACAAAAAAATCAAAGCTCTCCTTAAAAAAGCGGGACTGTCGCTTATGGCGGTTTATGATGATTTGTCGTTTGAGGAGCCTGTGAAAAAAAGCGAGAAGGTTTTTTACATAGCGAAAAAAATATTGTAAAAGAAGGGTACTTAAATGGAAACTTCTGTTGATATTATTACAAAAATAAAAGAAAATTACAATGATTTCAGTAAAGGACACAAAAAAATTGCGGATTTTGTCCTTTCAAAATACGATAAGGCAGCGTATCTCAACGCATCGTCTCTTGCGGCGGAGGTTGGCATAAGCGAATCGACCGTTGTACGTTTCGCGTATGAGCTGGGCTGTGACGGCTTTGCTTCTTTTCAGCGCGCTTTACAGGAAATTATCCCGAATAAGCTGACCTCTGTACAGCGAATGGACGTCACCACAAGCCGTATGGGCGACAAGGATATACTTACAACCGTTATGCAGGCTGACCTTGAAAAAATAAAGCAGACGCTTGAGGACACCGACAGAAAAGCGTTTTCGGGTGCGGTTGACGCTATTATAAACGCAAAGAGTGTTTATATTTTAGGCGTCAGGAGCGCCGCTTCTATCGCGCAGTTTGTATATTTTTACACAACCTTGCTTTTACCCAACGTAAAGCTTCTTCATACAAGCAGCTCAAGCGAAATTTTTGAGCAGCTCATAAGGACCGATAAGGACTGCGTCATGCTTGCAATCAGCTTTCCCCGTTATTCCAAAAGGACTCTCAAAGCGGTGCAGTTTGCTTCGTCAAGAGGCAGCAAAATTATCACTATTGCGGACAGCCCCTATGCCCCTATAAACGAATACGCAACTCATAAGCTTATCGCGAGAAGCGATATGGCATCGTTTGTTGATTCACTTGTCGCGCCTTTAAGCCTTGTAAACAGTCTTATTGTGGCTATAGGTATGCGAAGGAAGGACGAGGTTAAAAAAACCTTTGAGCAGCTTGAGCAAATATGGGACGAATATGAGGTTTATGAAAAAACCGAAGGCACCCGCAATGAAACTTAAAAAGAAAATCAATGTTTTTCTTTGGTTCGGAGGCTCGTCAAAAGACCGCGGAGAAAATTTTGCCGTAAAATTTTTAAAAAAGAACGGTTACAAAATTCTTTGTCAAAATTTTAACGCCGGGTTTGCGGAAATTGACATAATTACCGAAAAAGCGGGCGTTGTTTCGTTTGTTGAAGTCAAGCAGCGCAGAGGTACCGCTTTTGGGCTTCCCCGCGAGGCTGTCGGGCACGAGAAACAAAGAAAAATCCGCCGCGCGGCGGAATATTATATATTAAAAAATCACCTTCAAAAAACGTTTCGTTTTGACGTTATTGAGGTGTACGGCTCCTGTGACGGCACAGAAAAGCCGAAAATTATACATATTAAAAACGCGTTTTAAAGGAACAGAAAATGGAACTTTCTAAAATTGTCGCAAATCAGGTACTTATTATTTTTGGTCTTGTAATGGTGGGGTTTTTTCTCGCGAGAATGAAAAAGCTTACCGAAAAAGGCGCAAAGGAAATGACAACGGTGCTTTTAAGCGTCGTTACGCCCTGCGTGCTTATTACTTCATATGAAAAACCTTTTAATGTCAGTGAAGTAAAA
>CACZTG010000335.1 GCA_902783995.1 uncultured Ruminococcus sp.
AAAGAGTAAAGGAGCTTGCTGCCGAAATTTCACAAAACTACAAAAGTGACGACCTTATAGTCATAACCGTTTTAAAAGGCGGCGCGATGCTCTCCGCCGACCTTGTGCGGGAGCTTGATTTTCCTGTTACGCTCGATTATATTTCGGTATCGAGCTATTATTCGGGAACAACCAGCACCGGAAACGTACAAATAAAAAAAGATACGGACATAAACGTCAAAGGAAGGCACGTGCTTATTGTTGAAGATATTGTTGACAGCGGCAACACGCTTGCTCATCTTATCAAGCTTTTCGCGCTCCGGGGCGCAAAAGATGTACGCATATGCACTCTTTTAAACAAGCCTTCAAGACGTGTAACAAAAGTAAAGGTTGATTACATAGGGTTTGAAATTCCCGACGAATTTGTTGTGGGCTACGGTCTTGATTATGACCAGAAATACAGAAATTTGCCATACATCGGTATTTTAAAACCCGAAGTTTATGCCGATAATAACTAATATAACAGGAGGACACAGTATTGAAAAAACATTTTAAAAGTTTAGGTATTTATCTTGTTCTGTTTCTTATCGCGTTCGCGCTCTACCAATATATGGTATCAGTACCGAAAGAAACCGAAACAAAAATTTATTCCGATTTTATGCAGGACCTTGATGACGGAAAGCTTTCCGCGGTTGTTATAGAAAACAATAAAATTACCGCAACGCTTAAAGACAATAAAAGTTACGAGGTTAAAGTTCCGTCTGCCGAATACGCTTTTTATCTGTCCTCTGCGGATATAAAAGAAAAAGCTCTTAAAAACGGGCTTTCGGTTGACTTCAAGCTTGAAACAATATCATGGTGGCAGTATGTTATCCCATATATTTTCCCGATTCTCATACTTGCGCTTTTCTGGTTTATGATGTTCCGCCAGCAGGGCGGTGCGGGCGGTGCCATGAGCTTTGGCAAGAGCAGAGCCAGAATGATGAACGAAAAGGACAAAGTGTTTACGTTTGCCGATGTTGCGGGCGCTGATGAGGAAAAACAAGACCTTGAAGAAATTGTCGCATTTCTTAAAAACCCGAAAAAATATACCGATATTGGCGCGAGAATACCGAAAGGCGTACTTCTTGTAGGCCCTCCGGGAACAGGTAAAACACTTCTCGCGAAAGCCGTTGCGGGCGAGGCGGGTGTTTCGTTTTTCTCAATTTCAGGTTCGGATTTTGTGGAAATGTTTGTCGGCGTGGGCGCTTCGAGAGTCAGAGACCTTTTTGAACAGGCAAAGAAAAACCTTCCCGCCGTTATATTTATTGACGAAATTGACGCTGTCGGCAGGCACAGAGGTGCCGGTATAGGCGGCGGCAATGACGAACGCGAACAGACCTTAAACCAGCTTCTTGTTGAAATGGACGGTTTCGGCGCAAATTCGGGTATTATCATTATCGCGGCGACAAACCGCCCCGATATACTTGACCCCGCGCTTATGCGCCCCGGTCGTTTTGACAGACAGGTGGTTGTAAACGTTCCCGACCTTAAAGGCAGAGAGGAAATTTTAAAAGTTCACGCAAGGAACAAAAAGTTCGCTCCTTCCGTAAGCTTTGCCACAATCGCTAAAACCACGGCAGGCTTTACGGGCGCAGACCTTGAAAATCTTTTAAACGAAGCTGCCATTCTCGCTGTACGCGCGGGAAAGAAGCTTATTGATATGACGGATATTCAGCAAGCGCTTATGAAGGTTGTTATGGGTAACGAAAAGAAATCAAGAATTATGACGGACAAAGAAAAACGCCTTACGGCGATTCACGAGGCGGGACATGCGATTATCACAAGACTTCTCCCCTCGCAGGACCCCGTTCACGAGGTTTCGATTATTCCGAGAGGTCTTGCCGGCGGTTATACCATGCACATACCTACCGAAGATAAATCCTATCATACCAAAAACGGTATGCTTGATGAAATCAAAGTTTTGCTTGGCGGACGTGCCGCTGAGCAGCTCAAGCTTGGCGATATAAGCACAGGCGCGTCAAACGATATTGAGCGCGCTACGGATATAGCAAGAAAAATGATTATGCGTTACGGTATGAGTGAACGCTTCGGTCCGATTGCCTACGGCTCGCCAAACGATGAGGTTTTCCTCGGCAAAGAATGGACGCAGGCTAAAAATTACAGTGAATCGGTTGCGGCGGAAATTGATGATCTTGTACGTGAAATCATTAACAAAGCCTATGAGGAAACCTTACAGCTTCTTCGTGACAATGATGATAAGCTCGAAAACGTTTCTTCGGCGCTTCTTGAATTTGAAAAGCTTGACGGCGAACAGTTTGAACACGTTTTTAACGGCGAAAATACCGAAATTTCTTTAGAGGAAAATGATACCGAAAAAGTCCCGGAAACCGCCGAAAATAACGATGCTGCCCCCAAAACCGGTTCTGACACAAGTTCTGACACGGAAGCGAAACAAAACGAATAAACACGAAAGGAAGTAACCCTATGGGGAAAAATATTTTTGAAAAAATATTCGGCACATACAGTGAACGTGAGCTTAAAAGAATATACCCGATTTTAGACAAAGTAAATTCTTTTACGGACGAATACCGCAAATATTCAGATGCCGAGCTCCGTGCCAAAACCGATGAGTTTAAAAAGCGATATAAGAACGGCGAAAGCCTTGATGACCTTTTGCCCGAAGCTTTTTGCAATGTGCGAGAGGCATCGGAGCGAGTGCTTGGAATGAGGCATTTCGATGTTCAGATTATCGGCGGAATTATACTTCATCAGGGCAGGATTGCCGAAATGAAAACAGGTGAGGGAAAGACGCTTGTCGCGACTCTTCCCGCCTACCTCAACGCTCTCACGGGCGACGGTGTGCATATTGTTACCGTTAACGACTACCTTGCGAAACGTGACAGCGAATGGATGGGCAAGCTTTACCGCTTTTTGGGGCTGACTGTCGGTCTTGTGCTGAACGGCACAGAGTCTGCTGACAGAAAAGCCGCTTATGCCGCGGATATAACCTATGCCACCAACAACGAAATCGGCTTTGACTACTTACGTGATAATATGGTAATGTATAAAAACAGTATGGTGCAAAGAGGACAAAACTTTGCTATTGTCGATGAGGTTGACTCCATACTTATTGATGAGGCAAGAACGCCGCTTATTATTTCGGGAATGGGCTCCGAATCCTCCGAAATGTACACTGTTGTTGACCGTTTTGTAAGACGGCTTAAAGCATATAAACAAACAAAGGTTGACCTTCGTGAAGATATGGAGGATATTGACGCCGATTATATAATTGATGAAAAAGGGCACAATGCGACTCTGACAAAGGCAGGTCTTGCGAAAGCGGAAACCCAATTCGCGACAGACCTCAGCGACCCGGAAAATATTGCCCTTATGCATCATATCAACAACGCCCTTAAAGCTTACGGCTGTATGACAAAGGATATTGACTATGTTGTAAAGGACGGCAAGGTCCTTATTGTTGATGAATTTACAGGCAGAATTATGTACGGCAGACGTTACAGCGAAGGCTTGCATCAGGCAATTGAAGCAAAGGAAAACGTTAAGGTTGAGCGTGAAAGCAAAACCCTTGCGACAATTACCTTCCAGAACTATTTCAGGCTGTACAAAAAGCTGTCGGGTATGACGGGTACGGCTCTTACCGAGGAAACGGAATTTCAGGAAATATACGCTCTTGATGTTGTGGAAGTCCCGACAAACAAACCGTTAAAGCGTAATGACCTTGATGATGTGCTTTATAAAAACGAAACGGCAAAATACAATGCCGTTATAAATAAAATTATAGAATGTCACGAAAAAAATCAGCCCGTGCTTGTCGGCACGGTTTCAATTGAAAAATCCGAGCATTTAAGCAGGCTTCTAAAATTAAAAGGAATTTCTCATCAGGTGCTAAACGCTAAATACCACGACAAGGAAGCTCTTATTATAGCTCAGGCGGGTAAACCGGGCGCCGTTACCATCGCGACCAATATGGCAGGCCGAGGCACGGATATTATCCTTGGCGGTAACGCGGAGCTGCTTGCCAAAAGCGATATGACTAAAATGGACTTTTCAGAGGAGCTTATAAACGAAGCTACCGGTCACGCCGATACGACAGACGAAGAAATTTTACACGCGAGAGTGGTTTATAACGAGCTATACGGCAAATACAAAGAAGAAATTGCGAATGCCCATGAGCAGGTTGTCGCGAGCGGCGGTCTTTGCATAATCGGCACGGAGCGTCACGAATCAAGACGTATCGACAACCAGCTCAGAGGACGTGCCGGACGTCAGGGCGACCCCGGCGAAACCAAATTTTTCCTTTCTCTTGAAGATGACCTTATGCGTCTTTTCGGCTCCGAGCGTGTGCAGACATTACTCGAAACCCTGAAGCTGCCCGACGATGAGCCGATTGAGAACACTATGCTGACGGGCGCGATAGAAAAGGCGCAGAAACGTGTTGAGGCGCGCAACTTTGATATACGTAAAAACGTGCTTCGTTATGACGAGGTTATGAACGAACACCGCAGGTTTATTTATACGGAGCGTCAGCGTGTGCTTGACGGCGAGGATATTCACGGAAGCATTTTAAAAATGATAGACGAGCTGTGCGAAAATACAATTGAGGCATATTCAAACGGCTCCGATTATCCCGACGACTGGAATCTTGACGGGCTTGACGTTGCGGTAAGAGGCTGGCTTTACGATAAAGACGAAACTGTTTTATCAAAAGAAAAAGTGCGTGATATGAGCAGGCACGAAATAACCGAAATGTTTAAGGAAAAAGCCCATAAAATTTATGACGAAAAAG
>CACZTG010000336.1 GCA_902783995.1 uncultured Ruminococcus sp.
TGCCTTTACGGTCGCTGTAATCCCAGAGCTTTACGTTCATACCCTTTATAAAAATTATACCCGCAATATACTCTATAAGCGTCATAAGTATCGCCATTGCAGCAAATAAAACCAATTTGTTCAATACATAATTTTCAATGAAAGAATATTTTTCGAGATTTGCGAGAAGATACAGTACACAAAGCCCGAAGCCGTAAATCGGAAGGCACGGACCTACCAGAAAGCCGGGATTAATCCAGGTTGATACTCCGTTGACTTTTGTAAGCACAAAATGTCTGTAAAACAGCTCAAGACACCAGCCGAGCAGACTTCCGATACAAAAAAGAAAAGCAAGTACAAGCGCTATATTCATACAAAAACCTCCCAGAAATCAGTTTTCGAGAGAAGCAAAGAACAGCTCGTAAAAATCCGTCCATGAGTCAAAGGCTTCTGTGCCGCCGCCATTTACACTGCGAAGCATTGCTGAACAAAACTCCTCTCCGTCACCGATGAGTTCACCTATGTTTATATTTATGCCGTACTCACAGCTTTTTTTACAAAAAGCTTCTATTGGGTCGGCTGATTTTTTTGTATCAAGAATATCTTTTTTGATTTTTTCGTCATTTAAAGCAAGATGAAGAAGCAAATTTAATTTTTCTCCCATTCCGTACAGCTCCCTTTATATGAAATTTTACCACAATATGGAAAAAAAGTCAAGAAATTAAGCCGAAATACTTGATTTGTGCAGAAAAATGTGTTAAAATTTATGCGTAATTTTTTTCGGAGGCGGAGTGAATCGGCATGAAATGTTTAAAACAAAATATATGCGCGTTTATGGCGGCAATTATATGGGGTACTGCTTTTGTCGCGCAAAGTCTTTGCTCGGAGCATATAGGTCCGTTTACCACAACAGCTCTGCGCTCTGTTATTGCCGCCGTTTTTCTTACAGCGGTCGTTTTTTTGAAAAGAAAAGCGGAAAGAAAAAAGTCCGTTTTTGCGGATAAAGTATATTTTAAAAAGCTTTTGCGTTCGGGAATTATTTGCGGAATTATTCTTGCGGCGGCATCAATTCTTCAGCAAACAGGTATAGGTGATACGGGAGCGGGTAAAACAGCGTTTATAACGGCTATGTATGTTGTGATTGTACCTGTTCTCGGTGTGTTTTTTAAGAAAAAAATTGGCGGAGGCGTGTGGACTGCCGTTGCTGTCGCGGTTATCGGTTTTTATTTTTTGTGCCTTTACGGCGAGGGCGGTATAAGCCTTGCTGTAAGCGATTTGTTTGTGCTTCTTTGCGCATTTGTATTTTCGATACATATTATTGTGGTTGACAATGTAAGTGACGGCGTTGACGGTATTGAGCTTTCTTGTGTTCAGTTTTATGCCACTTCGGTATTGTCGCTGATATTTATGCTTATATATGAAAAAGTTGATTTTTCGGAGCTTGCGGCTTGCGTACTTCCGCTTTTGTATATCGGCGTTTTTTCAAGCGGAATAGCCTATACCCTGCAGATTATAGCACAAAAAGGCTCAAACCCTACCGTTATAAGCCTTATTTTTGCTCTTGAATCGGTTTTCGCTGTGTTTGCGGAGCATATAATAGGCGGAGCAAATGTGAAAGCTATGACGTGGTGGGAAATCCTCGGCTGTATATTGATTTTTGCTGCTGTGGTACTCTCTCAAATTCCTTTTAATGAGCTTAAAAAGAAAAATGCATAATGAAAAAGAACAGAGAGGGGGAGTCTCTGTTCTTTTTACAAAAAAAGGGTGCCTTTTAAGAGGCAAAACAAATGTGTATTTGCGCAAAAGAGTTCAAAGCTCTTTTGCCTTTATGAGGTCAGTTACAGTATTTACCGAACAAATAGAAAATATACGTGTAAATGAGGAAATTTTATGAAATTATATAATATTTATTCCGAATCACTTAAAGAAAAATACGGTGAAAAAGTATATAAGCTTCCGATAAATCTGCCGTTAACCTGCCCGAACAGAGACGGAACTCTCGGAAAAGGCGGCTGCATTTTTTGCGGTGAGACCGCTGCGGGTTTTGAAAGTCTGCCGTGTGAAATGAGCATAAAAGAACAGCTTGAAAAAAATATGAAATATATAGGAGCTCATTACGGTGCAAAAAAGTTTATTGCATTTTTTCAAAATTTTACAAATACATATTTAAGCATAGAACGGTTTGAGAAAAATCTTTACGAAACAGCATTGCCTGATATTGTCGAAACCTGTATATCGACAAGACCGGATTGTGTAACCGCGGAATATCTTGATATTATGAAAAAATTTTCCGAAGATACGGGCATAAATATATCAGTTGAAACGGGCTTGCAAACGGCGAATATCCATACGCTAAAAATACTTAACCGATGTCACGGACTTGCCGAATTTATTTCCGCTGTAAATGCAGTACATTCCTACGGTTTTCCCATATGCGCTCATGTTATAATCGACTTGCCGTGGGACAGCGATGAAGATGTACGCGAAACCGCGAGAATTTTAACGGCATTAAAAGTTGAGGACGTAAAAATGCATTCGCTTTACATTGTCAAAGGCACAGTACTTGCCGATATGTATGAAAAAAGCGAGGTGCAGCTTCTCTCAAAAGATGATTACGTAAGGAGAGCGATTTTGTTTTTAAGAAATCTTTCGCCTTACTGTGCCGTTGAGCGTATAATAGGCAGAGCACCGGAAAAAGACACGCTTAAAGCAAATTTTGATATAAGCTGGTGGAAAATAAAAGAGGAAATTGAAAGTGTAATGGAAAAAGGAGCAATCCGACAGGGGGATTGCTCAAAGCTGCAAATTTAATTTATATCACGCCGCAGGCAGTACTGTTATTCTTGCGGCGGCTTCTTCGCTCATATAGTTTTCGTCTTTTTCGATTTTTTCGTACTCTTCCAAGCTTCCGTTATAGTTTACCGTGGTTAATTGAGGCGTTTCCTCAAAGACATAACTTCCTGCTTTGACAACCGAAGCAGGTATATTTATGTGTTCAAGCGATACGCAGCCGCTGACAAGCCCGGAGGGGAGAAGTGATATACCTTCGGGAATTTCAAGTGATTTTAAAAGTACGCAGCCGGTAAAAGCGTATTGTCCGATAGTGGTAAGTGACGCGGGAAGCGCGACCTTTTCAAGCTTTGAGCAGTCTTTAAACGCGTTTTTATCAATTGATACAACAGCAGCGTCACTGATATCAATTTCCGATATTCCGCAGCTTTCAAACGCGGACGCGCCGATTTGAGTAAGCGAAGCGGGAAGAACGATATGTGAAATGCTGCGGCAGTTGTAAAACGCTCGCTGCTCTATTGTTATAAGATTTCCTTCAAATACCACATTTTCAAGCGAGGTACACATACTGAAAGCTTCTTTGCGCAGGCTGTCAACACTTTTCGGAATAATCATTTCTGTTATATTTTCACAGCCGAAAAAGGCAGATTCGCCCAGATGGATAAGCTGTGACGGAAGTGAGAGACTTTTAAGTTTGCCGCAATACGAAAAAACACCTGTTCCTATATAGTTTACGCCTGCAGGCAAGGAAATTTTCTCAAGAGAGCTATTGTTGTCAAAAGCGTAGTCCTTGACAGCTGTAAGATTTTCGGGCAGATTTACCTCTTTAAGCGAGGTACAGCCGGCAAAGGTGTAAGCGGGAAGCTCCGTGATTTTATTTGGCAAAGAAATCTTTTCAAGACTTTTGCAGTTGTTAAAAATACTATCGCCCATATAAGTTACGCTTTGAGGAATATCGGCTTTTTTAAGGCTTTTACAGTTCATAAAAAGCCCGTAAGGAAGCGCAGTAAGAGAGGCGGAAAGCGTAACTGTTTCAAGTGATGTACAGCCTGAAAAAGTTCTTGTTCCGAGGCTTGTAACACTGTCCGGAACCGTAACGGCTTTTAAGGCGGTACAACCTGAAAAAGCTTCGCTTCCGATACTTGTAAGCGTATCCGGCAAAGTGATATCTTTAAGAAACTCACAGCCGTCAAATGCGCCGTCATAAATAATCACAACGTCGTCCGGCAGCGTAAGAGAGCTTTCGTTGCCGCAATATTTTATAAGCTGGCCTTCAAATACAACAAAGCCGTTTCGGTTGGCATATTTTTCGGGTGCTTTTAAAATATCCGCAATGGATTGTCCTCCGCATGACGGCAAAATAAATGATAATAATATTAAAATAAAAAGCAACGGAAACTTTTTAGTCATAGTTAAATTAAATCCTTTCATAAAAACACATTACTCCCTTGAAAGAGGATTTTTCTTTATTGCCTCACGCGCGCTTCTGTCGTCAAGATGTGTGTAAATCTGCGTTGTGGCAAGGCTTTCGTGTCCCAGAATCTGCTTAATGACAAGCAAGTCGGTATCGGCGTATTGGTAAAGAAGTGTTGCCGCCGTATGCCTGAGCTTATGCGGTGAAAACCGGGAGGCGTCAAGCCCCGCGCTGTCAAGACATTTTTTAACAATACACCAGACCATTTTTGTGCTTAATCTTTTTTTCATATGCGAAATAAACAGAGCGTCACGGTCGGTAACGCCGTCCGCCGGGCGTTCGCGGAGATAATTGTTTATGGTCATTATACATGCCTTGTTTAAATATACCGTTCGTTCCTTATTGCCTTTGCCCGTAACGACAATCGTATCGTCACGTATTGAACTGATATTTATTCCGACCAGCTCGCTTACACGCA
>CACZTG010000337.1 GCA_902783995.1 uncultured Ruminococcus sp.
AACAATCAGACCGTCCTGCGCAAGATGCTTTCTGTCACGAAGCACAATATTGCCCACATCGCCAACTCCGAGACCGTCAATAAGCACCTTGCCCGAAGGCACGCTGCCGTTTATCTTCGCGGTTTTACCGTCCGTTTCAAACACCTGACCAAGCCCCATAATAAAGCAGTTTTTAGTCGGTACGCCCATAACCTCCGCGAGATGCTTATGAAGCATAAGGTGACGGTGTTCACCATGCACGGGAATAAAGAATTTCGGTTTTGTTATACCGATAACAATTTTAAGCTCCTCGGTTTTCGCATGACCCGAAACGTGTATATCGTCAAGAGCGTTGTAGATAACCTCAGCGCCTTTTTTAAACAGCTCATCAACAACCTTTGAAATCATCTTTTCGTTGCCCGGTATCGGACTTGCGGAAATGACAACAACATCATTCGCGGTTATTTCTATCATTTTATGGTCATTTGTTGCCATACGGGCGAGCCCTGCCATGGGCTCTCCCTGACTTCCTGTTGTGCAGACAACAACCTTGCCCGGCGGGTAACGTTTAACCTCGTCAAGCTTTATTACCGTTCCTTTCGGGATTTTCATATAGCCAAGCTCCGACGCGACAATAAGGATATTTTCCATACTTCTGCCCGAAACCGCAACCTTTCTGCCATATTTAACGGCAGAATCAATAACCTGCTGTACTCTGTGAATATTTGAAGCAAAGGTCGCGACTATAATACGTTTATCCGTTGCGGTAGAAAAAATTTCGTCAAATTTTGCCCCGACAGAACGCTCACTCATTGTATATCCTGTTCTTTCGGCGTTTGTACTATCCGAAACAAGGGCAAGAACGCCTTTTTTGCCAAGTTCTCCAAGCTTTGCAAGGTCTATCATGGAGCCGTCAATGGGAGTACAGTCAATTTTAAAATCGCCGGTATGAATAACCGTGCCGACGGGCGAATGGATTGCAAACATAACGCTGTCGGCTATGGAATGGTTTGAGTGTATTACTTCAACGGTAAACGCGCCCAGCTTAAATTTGTTGCCTGCCTTTATTGTGTTAAGCCGGCAGTTGTTTAATATACCATGCTCGGAAAGCTTATATTTAATAAGCCCGATAGTAAGGTTTGTGGCATACACGGGAACATTAAGCTCTTTAAGCACGTACGGAAGCGCTCCGATATGGTCTTCATGACCGTGAGTTATTATTATGCCATGAATTTTGTCCTTGTTTTTCAAAAGATATGATATATCCGGAATTACAAGGTCAATACCCGGCATTTCATCGTCCGGAAAAGCAAGACCGCTGTCAACCACAAGTATGTCATCACCATACTCGTAAACATACATATTTTTTCCGATTTCATCAAGACCTCCGAGAGCGTAAAATTTAAGATTTGAAAGCTTTTTCACCGTGTCTTTAACATTGTGAGCATTGGAAACTTTTGTCACAGAGCGTGAACCGCCCTGTTTATCGGATATTTTTCGCGTCTGCCCTTTCCTGTTCGTTTTTTCGGTCAAAACCTTCTTTGTGCCCCGTTTTGCAACGGAAGCTTTGTTTTTTCCTGAATTTGTTTTTGAAATAATTGCCATTGATTCTGTCCTTTCATAAATTAGATATGTAAATTACTGCGGATAAAAGGACAAAGAAAATGAAGAATAAGCCCTGTTTTTAAAAAACAGAAGCGTAACAAAACAAAAAATCAATAATTTTCAGTCCTCTGCGGCAAAAAAAATTTATACTGTATCATAATACACCGGTCCGCTATTTCCGTACAAGAACCGTCTGAATGTAAGGCGTTAAGGGTAACCCTTAACACAATTTTAAAAATGCCGCCTCTAATCCGCTCGCTTTTAACTTTTGCTGAAGCCCTATGTATCCTCCCGCATCTGAGATGACGGGATACATCCGCGTACAGCTTATATTTTAACAGGCTTTCAATAAAAAATTAAAGCTCTCAACGTATCAGCTTTAAAAAAGCCTGTTTATATACATAATATCTATTTATATATATTATACCACAAAATTTTGAAATAATAAAGTATTTTTTAAAATTTTTTTACTTTTTCTTCAAACAACAAAATTTACAAATAAGTGAAACGTGGGATTATACTGAATAAGTTGACAATATGAGCTTATAATGATATAATATTTTTGATGTACACAAAATTTTTACTTGAGGTGATGCAGAATGAAAAAAGTGGTAGTTATTTCATTAATGATTTTTGTCATAACTTTATCTACAACTGTTTTTGCGGAAGAAATATATGATATTTCTATTGAAATGCATATAAATCAAAATGAATCAATTGTCAATGGAACAATTACAGAGATAGACGAAAATAAACAAGTGGTTCCTTTTGTTAATAATGACAGAACGCTCGTTCCTTTGCGCTTTGTTGCAAACAATCTTGAATTGGATGTACAATGGGTACAAGACACGCAAAGTGTAATATTAACAAATCAGAATATGGAAATTATACTGATGATTGGCGAAGAAATCGCATATATTAATGGTAATATTTATAGAATGGATAGTTGTCCTTTAATTAAAAATGAAAGGACATTTATTCCTATAAGATTTATTGGAGAAGTATTACAGTGTGACGTTTCTTGGGAAGAAACATCACAAAAAGTTTTGCTGAGAAGAGAAAAAGAAGTTGAAATTGATATAAACAATGACGAAGTGCAAAAACTTTTTCAAAATGTTTTAAATCAAAAAGAGTTTGCTTCATATTATAGAGGTTATTGTGATATTTCTCTTTTTGATTATCCCGAAAATATTTTATGCGGAATTATGAGGGAATTATTTTCGTTGTTGCGTTTTGAAAATTTTGAGGAAAAACAGTATACTAAAAGCGAAGCCGAAACGATAATTTGGGATTTTTTATCCAAAGGCGATACAAGTCAATCTTTATCAAGTTACGGAATTGATAATTTAAGGATTCAACTTGAACAAGGCGCTGATTTTAGCAATGATTCAAAAGAAGAAATATTAGTTGCCGTTTATGACGGAAAGATTTTTGATGATATTAGCATCGACTTGTTTGGTGAGCCTTTACCAAAACATGAGAATATCGCCTATGCGATAGGCTACCATGCTTTCCATTTATTTAATCGTGTAAATATGTTTTATCCATGGAATCAAATAGTTTTATATAATGTATATTATAATGAGGCAAGCAATCAGTATTTATTTACGAAATTTTCAGACGAAAAAATGAATTTTGAAGATGCGGAAAAGTTAAATTCTGATACAAAACTTATAAAGGCTACCATGCATAACGGGAAAATTTCTTTGTATATACAGCGATTTACGGAATTTGATGAATATAGTGGCGGGAAGTCAACATATAGAGGTGTTTACAAGAACACGTATAAAAAAGGTGATAATGGATATTATTGGGTTAGTTCTTATGGAGAAGATGAATTAAATGACTGAAACAACAAGCTTTTTTAAATGTACAAAACTCGTTATGCTCTGCACTATTGACATTCCTATTAATTTGCTTTATGAAATAATTATGGGGGTTAAGGCAAATTATATACTATTTTTTAGTGTTGATGTAACATATGTTTGACAACTGCAGAACAACATATGCTGTTTTTAAATCAAATTTCATTGACAAAACGCGGAAAATAAGGTATAATTGAAGTTGAAAACCGAAAGCCGGAAAATTGAGAGGAATAATAAAAAATGACAAATAATATCAGAACCTGCTTTAAAACGGCAGATATACTGTTGCCGAAAAACATTGATATGACAGCCTGGAGCGTTGTGGCATGCGACCAATATACCTCGCAGCCCGAATACTGGGATAATGTAAAAAAAATTGTCGGAGATAAGCCTTCGACTTTTAATATTATTTTCCCTGAAATTTTTTTATCAGGCGATAATTCCGCGCGTATTGATGACATAAACCGCCATATGACACAATATTTAAGCGAAGGTCTTTTTAACGAATATAAAAACTCCCTTATATATGTTGAGCGTACTATCGGCGGCGGAAGAATAAGACGCGGAATTGTCGGAGCGGTTGACCTTGAGGCTTATGATTACTCGGCAAATTCCAAATCGCTTATACGTGCAACGGAAGGGACCGTTGAGGAACGCATACCGCCACGGGTAAAAATTAGAATTGACGCTCCCCTTGAACTGCCGCATATTATGATTCTTATTGATGATGAAAAACGTGAAATCATTGAGAGCGTAAACGCGGACGAACTTGAAAAGCTCTACGATTTTGACCTTATGTCCGGCAGCGGCCATATAAAAGGATATCTTATAAAAGATACGGAAAGTATATGCGGTAAACTTGAAAAGCTTGCGGATTCGCAAGGCGAAAACCCGCTTCTTTTCGCTATGGGTGACGGAAATCACTCCCTTGCGACCGCGAAAGCCTGCTGGGAGCGTATAAAGCCCGGTCTTTCGGAAAGCGAAAAAAACACTCACCCCGCACGTTACGCTCTTGCCGAAATTGTAAATATTCATGACGAATCCATGGAGTTTGAGCCTATTCACAGAGTAGTTTTTGATACCGAGCCCGAAGCTCTTATCAACGCTCTTTTGGAAGCTGAGCCTTCCGCATTTATCGGAAACGGTGAAGGTCAGCATATAAAGGCGGTTTTCGGCGGAAAAGAGCTTCCGATAACAATAAAAAAACCTTCTCACACTCTTGAAGTCGGAACGCTTCAACACTTTCTTGACAGCTACATTAAAAATTCAAACGCGCGTATAGATTATATACACGGTGAAGATATTGTAAAGCAGCTTTCCGCCTCAAAGAACACAATAGGTTTTATCTTGCCGCCGATGCGCAAATCCGACCTTTTCCCCGCAATCAGAAACGACGGTGTTCTCCCCCGTAAAACATTTTCCATAGGCGAGGCGTTTGAAAAGCGTTTTTATCTTGAATGTCGCAGAATTAAGCCGTAAAAACTCTGCACGGTTTGCATAAAACCAACAAAAAAATTCAAAAATTTAATGCACCTTTTACAAATATTTTTTACAAAAGTAAAAAAAATGTCAAAAGGTGTATTTTTTTGTATAAATTTTTGTTTTTTTTAATTTTACTCAAAAAAACATATGGTATAATCTTTCTCGAGAATACATGACTTTTCGGTTAAACAACTGAAAGGAATGATTATAATCAGACGATTAAAATACCGGATTTCCGCGGACGACACGCTAAGCAGCATAGCGAATGAAGCGTCTGCGGAAGCCAGGAGCAGACTAAAAAATGAACTCGCGGACGAAATCGTCCGGTCCCCGAATGTTTCGACTGTGGATTATAATTCAGACGGTGAAAAGATTTACAAACGAAACGAAAACAAAACACCGCTCGGAAATGATCCTTATGATTTGTACAGTCATACATCGGATGACGGCAGAATTTTTTCCGCTTCAAGAACAACTCCGAAAAGAGAAAATTATGTGCGGGAGATTAATCTTGACGGAACGGAAAAAATAAGCAAAGAGGAAGATTTTATAAAAAAAATAAATACGCAAAAAATAACCGATGATGAAAAAACCGAGCTTTCACGTCTTGTGCGTGTTTCCTCCCCCGATGCCGTTCTGTACAAAAACTCGGAAAAACGAAGCGAAACCGCCTATAATGATTTTGACAAAAACAAATATCTTATTGAACAAGTGGCGGCAAAAGTCGGCGTGCCGGCTTCGCTTTTAGGCTCAATGTACTATAAGCAGATTGCTGATAAAGCAACTCTTTCGGGCGCTGTAAAAGCAAAATACGCAAAAGCTTCATATGACAGGCTTTACGGAGTACCTTTTTCCGCAAATGACGAAGCTCTTGCAGAATATTTAAACACCCCGGAGGGTGTGCTTGATTTTATGGCAATCGGTATAAAGGGCGAAGCTGATTATCTCGGGCTTGACATAAATCAGCTTTCCAAAAATCAGTTAAACCATGTGCTTACAATGTTCGGACGACGCAACAACACAGACCCGGCATATGCAAGCTCTGTTATGGCGTATAACTCGGTTTTTGACAACATTTACAAAAAAATACCCTCTCAAAACAATAATATTACGCTCGGATAACAGAAAATCCCGTGAGGCTTAAGTCCTTACGGGATTTTTTCCAAAAATTCAAAAACATAATAAAAGAAAAATTTGACAAAAACTATAAAAAGTGTTATAATATTATTTATGTATATAATCTGATAATCTTATATATGGAGGATATTTGTAATGGATAATTTAAGAGAATTTCTTATGACACAAGAGGAGCAGGATAAACTAAAAGAACAAATTGACTATCTTAAAAATGAAAAGCGTAAAGAAATTGCCGAGAAAATAAACGTTGCGCGCGGCTACGGCGACCTTTCGGAGAACTCCGAATATGACGCGGCAAAAGCCGAACAGGCTGAAAATGAAGAGCTTTTAAAAACGCTTGAACACAGGCTTAAATATTCCAAAATTGTAGATGCAGAAAGTATTGACGGCAAAACCGTAAATGTCGGCGTTACCGTAAAGGTAAAAAATATGGAGCTCGGAAAAGAAATGATACTTACAATAACGGGAAGTATCGGCGCCGACCCGATGAACGGCAAAATATCGGTAGAATCGCCGATTGCGAAAGCGCTCATCGGTAAAAAAGTCGGTTCAACCGCTGTTGCGGAAACTCCTGCCGGCTCAAAGAAATTTAAAATTCTTGAAATTCTTAAATAAACTTTTACTCTGGAAAGGAATGGTTTTTAAGTGGAAAACAATACACAAGGCACACCCGAAATTAAAATTTCCGATGTAATGAGAGTACGTCGCGAGAAACTTGCGGATTTGCAGAGGGGCGGCAAGGACCCTTTTATAAATGTAAAATACGACAGAGACACAAAAATTATTGAAATAATTAATAACTTTGATGAATTTGAAGGCAAAGAGGTATCCATAGCCGGCAGAATGATGGCAAAGCGTGTTATGGGTAAAGCGTCTTTCGGAAATGTAAGCGACAAGGACGCAAATATTCAGCTTTACGTCAGCCGTGACAATCTCGGCGACGAGCCGTATGCTGATTTCAAAAAATTTGATATAGGCGATATTATAGGCGTTAAGGGCGAGGTTTTCAGAACGCAGAGAGGTGAAATGTCCGTTAAAGCGCACGAAATTGTGCTTCTTGCAAAGTCCTTAAAGCCCCTCCCCGAAAAGTGGCACGGTCTTACCGATACGGACGCCCGTTATCGTCAGCGCTATGTTGACCTTATTATGAATAAGGACGTTAAAGATACCTTTATAAAACGCTCGAAAATCATTTCAAGCATCAGAAAATATCTTGATGAACGCGGCTTTATGGAGGTTGAAACGCCGATGCTTGTTTCAAACGCGGGCGGAGCCGCCGCAAGACCTTTTGAAACACATTTCAACGCTCTTGACGAGGATTTCAAGCTTCGTATTTCTCTTGAGCTTTACTTAAAGCGCCTTATTGTAGGCGGTCTTGAAAAGGTATATGAAATAGGCAGAGTTTTCCGTAACGAAGGGCTTGACACAAGACACAACCCCGAATTTACACTTATGGAGCTTTATGAGGCATATACCGATTATCACGGTATGATGGATTTGACCGAAAATCTTTACCGCCATGTGGCAAAAGAAGTTTTAGGCACAACAAAAATAACCTATAAGGGCATAGAAATGGACCTCGGCAAGCCGTTTGAGCGTATAACAATGCTTGATGCCGTTAAAAAATATTCGGGCGTCGATTTTAATGAAATCACTACCCTTGAGCAGGCGCGCAAGGCGGCGGACGAGCATCATGTGGAATATGAACCTCATCACAAAAAAGGTGATATTTTAAGCCTGTTCTTTGAGGAATTTGTTGAGGATAAGCTTATTCAGCCTACTTTTGTTACAGACCACCCGGTTGAAATTTCTCCTCTCACAAAGAAAAAACCGGATAATCCCGATTACGTTGAACGCTTTGAGTTCTTTATGAACGGTTGGGAAATGGCAAACGCATATTCGGAGCTTAACGACCCGATTGACCAGCGCGAGCGCTTTAAGGCACAGGAGGAGCTTTTGGCTCAGGGCGACGAGGAAGCAAACACTACTGATGAGGACTTTATGAACGCTCTTGAAA
The DNA here is from genome assembly GCA_902783995.1 of uncultured Ruminococcus sp. Next base: position 8,086 of record CACZTG010000337.1, read on the forward strand.
TCGGTATGCCCCCCACGGGCGGCATAGGCTTCGGCATAGACAGAATGTGTATGCTTCTTACCGATTCCGCG
>CACZTG010000338.1 GCA_902783995.1 uncultured Ruminococcus sp.
AAGGTTGCGGGAGATGCAGAGCTTGTTCCCGGAACATATTATACGGAAACAAATCCGATGGACGGAACGTTCTTTAAAATTATGCTTCATACAAGCGATGCAGAAAGTCTGAACAATGTTTTTGATATTAAAAAAATATATGATTCTCAAGACGCATATACCGCTATATTCGCTATGGAGCCTGATTTTTACGAGGATTCAAAATCACAGTTTATTGTTTTACAGGAGGGAAGACGCCTGCTTACAATAAACAATTTCGAGGAGGAACCGGAAAGCTATTATATGTTTGACGCTTCCGAAACTCTTGTATATCAGGTATACAGAAAAATTAAACTTCCACTTGATTGTGAAAAAATAATTTTCAGCACAATAAAAAAAGAGCCGATAAAAGAGGTTACAATTGACGAGGATACTCTTACAAACGGCGTGGATTTCAGCGAAACTCATAATTGATAAGGAATAAATCTTTTTTGTGGGACGGACTTAGAGTGTCCGTCCCTCAGACTGATGACAAAGTCATCAGTCTGAGCAGAGGCTGAGAAACGAAGGTATATTTCGTCCTTTAAATCTCGTCGGCGTACAAGGGTACGGTAGAGGTTTAAAGGGCGGAAAGCAAGCAGTGGCGCGGTTTCGGAGAAAAACGCGCCTCACACATCAAACAAAGAGAAAAAAATTAAAAAAGTGTTACGGGTTTTAAAATAATAAAGTTGCTTGCGTTAGACCGAGTTTGTCAGCGCTCTGCGGGACGGACTTAGAGTGTCCGTCCCAATTTACATATTTCAAAGAAAATATAATAATAACAACGAGTTTTCCGTAAGTTAAAGTGAATATGTTGACTTTTTTCCTGAAAAAGTATATAATGTTATACAAGCATAAAGCGGTTTTGCCCTCTGCGGCATAGTTTTATTTTTACACAGAGAAAGGAAATACAGAAATGAAAAAGCGGTTACTTATATATTTTTTGCTTACTTGTATATTATTTGCCTGTTTTTCCGTGTATGCGCAGGAAGAAATTACGGAAAAAACCGCGGAATATGTTATGTCGGCAAATCCCGAGCCGAAACCCGGACTTGTCGGTGGAGAATGGGCGGCAATAGGTGTTTTCGGAAGCGGCATAAATGCGGCGGATTACCTTGCGGCATATCGCAGAAATGCGGAGGAAAATATCAAAGAAAAACAAGGCAGGCTTGACGATATAAAATACACCGAATATTCAAAAACGGTGCTTGCGCTTCTTGCTTGCGGCGCATGTCCGGAAAATATTGCGGGATATAATATTCTGACGCCTCTTTGTGATTTTGACGAAACGGTTTTTCAGGGCATAAACGGCGCGATTTGGGCGCTTATTGCTCTTGACAGCGGAGATTTCAGTGCGGATTTTAAGGATATAAAAGAGAAATATATAAATTATATTTTAGAAAAAAGCCTTCCTTCGGGCGGCTGGTCAATGATGAATGAGCCGGAGGCGGATATTACGGCTATGGCACTTACGGCGCTTTGCCCGCATAAGGACTATGCCGGCGTGAGCGCGGCGGTAAATAAAGCGCTTGACGTTTTGTCGGAGATGCAGAATGATGACGGAAGCTTTAAAAGCGGCGGCGTTTCAAATGCGGAAAGCTGTGCCCAGGTGCTCACGGCACTTTCGGAAATGCGCATAAGCATAGATGATGAACGTTTTGTAAAAAACGGTAAAACCGTTAAGGACGCTCTTTTAAGCTTCAGACTAAAGGACGGAAGCTTTGAGCATATAAAAGGCGGCGGCACGGATCTTATCGCTACCGAGCAAGGGTTGTACGCTCTTGACGCGTATCGCCTTGCCGTTATGGACGGAAGAAGGCTTTTTGATTTTTCCGAAGTTGGGCGGACAGAAATAACATATGAGCCGAAGCGGCATAAAGATGTTAAAAAAAGCTCTGTTAAATACGCAGGCAAAAGCTTTGAAGATATATATGACAAGCCTTGTGAGCAGTCTGTTAAAGAGCTTGCGTCAAGGGGTATTATAAACGGTATGACGGATAATCTTTATATGCCGGACAGCGGGCTGACAAGGGCGCAGTTTGCGGCAATTACAGTCAAGGCGCTGGGTCTGCCGCTTAAAGAATATGACGGCTTTAAAGATGTGACAAAAGAGGATTGGTTTTACGGATATGTGGCGTCCGCAAAGGATTACGGGATAGTGCTTGGCGTTACGGACGACAGCTTTAACCCGGACAGCCATATTTCAAGAGAACAGGCGGCGGTTATGACGGCTCGTGCCTCTGCG
>CACZTG010000339.1 GCA_902783995.1 uncultured Ruminococcus sp.
TACCGCTCCAGACATCGTTTACAAATCTGTCTTTAAGCTCCTGCTTTCCTTCAAGCACGGGTGACGGCGTAATCTCATCAATAATTGAAATCTTTACCATATTAGCAAAATCCTCCCAGCCCTTTGGCGGGTTTTCAAGCTTAATGCCCTCAATAGCGCTTGCCCTTACAGGAATAGCTACCCCTGCCTGATAAATGCGGCTTGTAAACTCATCACTCTGGAAGAATTTAAGTACCTCAACAATTTTTTTCGCTTTCTTTTCGTCCTTAACGGATTCGGCATTTACAAGATAACTTTTTGATTGCGTCATTCTCTGAAGATATCTGTTATTTATATCCTCAACGGGAAGCTCGGCTACGCCCCAGTCGATTTTCGCTGGGAATTGGTCGTTCAAAACGCCTACGTCAAACGAAAAGCCAAACTTCATACCTATATTTCCGTCCGCGAAATACGCTCTCGCGGCGTCATTATCAAGCGATTCGGGCGCCGGATAATAGCTGCCGTCCTCTTTAATGCCGAGATACATTTTCATTATCGGAACAAGCTCGGAATAATCATATGTGCCTTTTGTAAAATCATAACCCGTGTTACCGGAGCTGCTCTGCATAAGAGCAACAAGGTCGCCCGCAAACCAGCTTGACCATTTCATCGGAAGTATAATTCCGTACTGTTTCTTTTCGGGATTTGTAAGCTTCTTCGCGTATTCACGAAGCTCATCATAAGTTTTCGGAGGCGTCGGCTCTCCTTTTTCGTCAACAAGACCTGCCGCTTTAAACATATCCTTATTGTAAAGAAGTCCTCTTGTTGTCGCGTAAGCCGGAAGACAATAGGTTTTATCCTTATAGGTGTTTACTTCGCGGCGGATAATGTCCTTGTGAGTGTCAACAAGCTCCTGACCGCCCGGCAAATCCTCAAGCGCGGCAATATAGCCGAGCTCCGCGAATTTCTGCATATCTCCTCCGAAAAGGTCGGGAGCGTCGCCCGTCTGAAGCGCAAGCTCAATACTTGTAGAGCCGGAATCGCCGGCCTTTATGATATAATCTATCCTTATACCTTTTTCTTTTCCCGTGGTTTCGTTATACTCATTTATAATTTCATCATAGACGGTTTTTGAATGTGTATCATTGCTCCATATTGATATTACGTCAATATCCTTGCCGCCGGTCGTGCCTCCGCCGCTGCCGTTACAGCCCGCAAACGCGCATACGAAAACAGCTGCCGCCGCAGTAAGACCTACCACCCTAAACATCTTTTTCAGTTTCATAAAAATTCCTCCTGTTTATAATCTTATTTATTATACATTTTTTCTTATTTACATTTTATCATAATTCGGATATATTTTAAAGTTGATAATTTGTACACAAATTTATATAATCCGTTCAGCTTTTATTATTTTCCATATACTCAAAAATTTTTAAGCTGTGAAGAAAGTCAAGAAGCTCCTTCATATTGTCATAACCGAATTTTTTTAAAATCCTTGAAGCGAGCGTTCTGACCGTCGTTTCCTCCACAAATTTTATTTTTGCAATCTCCTTGTATTTTGAACCGTAATAAAGCATCTTTAAAACCTCAAATTCAGACTGTGAGAGCAGCAACAGCTTATTTATTACAAAAAGCACGCTGTTTTGTCCTTCCGAAATATGTTTTATTTTATTTACAAGTATTTTTGAAGCGTCCCCCGTTAAATTATAATTATTCGCATAGACATTTCTTATGGAATCTATAATCTTCTCAACCGAAAGCGATTTTTCAACATAATCGGACGCTCCGTTTATAAATGCTTTAAATACATAATCTTCATTTTTAAAGCCTGTAAGCATAATAATTTTTAAATCCGGATTTATTTTATGCAGTTTTTCGATAATGCTTATACCTTCCTCGTTACCCTGACCGCTTCCGAAACAAATATCAAGCAGCAGAATATCAATTTCCGTATTTTTTACAAGCTTTAAACAGTTTTCGGTATCATGAGCCATTCCGACAAACTCAATATCGTCATAGCTTCCCAGCAGCTTTTTGTACGATATACAAAGGTCTTTCATATCATCGCAGATAGCCACTTTAATTTTACTCATAGCCTGCATTCCTTTCTTTCCGGTATCTTATTGTTTGAACCTTTCAGACTAAATAAATTCTTTTTTTCACCATATACGGGAAGTATAATCTGAAAATCGGCATATACGTCTTTTTTACTTTTTACGGTTATTGCTCCGTTGTGCCCTTCAATTACACTTTTACAATAAGAAAGTCCTATGCCGCTGCAATTTTTGCTTTTTATATACGAATAAAAAGGTCTGAAAATATTTCTCATTTCTTTTTTTGAAATTCCTATACCGTTATCCATAAAATCAATAAGACAATATCTTTCCTTTTTTACAATGCTTATTTTAAGGCTTGGTTTGTCCCTTTTTGCGGCGTCAAGCGAACTTGCGGCATTAATAATAATATTTTTAAAACATTCGCAAAGTGCCGTTTTGTTACCCAAAACATTTATACAGTCCTCTGTACATTCAAGCTCGGGAATGTAACCGTATTTCTGTGAAGCAACATTTTTTACACACTCAACAATATTCACAACATCTATTGTGCCCGAAATATCCGCAAAAAATTTAAGCTTTTCGTTTAATCTTTCAAGATATTTTTCCGCAGAAGCGTAGCACGTTTTAAGCTCTTCCTCCGCCTCTTTGTAATCGCCGTTTTTTATACTGTTCTCGGCAATTTTAATCTGAAGCGCGACGCTTATAATATTGTTTTTTATTTCATGCAATATGGAATATAGATTGCTGTCGGTTTTTTTTGTTATCTCCGCTATTCTTTTTGTTTTCGCGGGATTAAGAAACATAAGCGGTTTATAATACCAGATAAGTGAAATAATCACGACAAATACCGGAAGTAAAATAAGCATTGAAGCAAAGTAACCGTTTACACCCTTTATGCTTTTCGGCAGCCTTGCTATATCCATATTTGTTACCATAATGTTTGAAAGCGTTCCGAAAAAGAAACCGGCGACAACAAACGTATCGACAAAAACCATACAAATAAGCACTATAATGCTGTATTTTCGGCTGAGACTCACCTTTTCCTTAAATATCGCCACAGTATATCTGACTATCGGCATAAGAATATATACCGCCATTATCACAACACTTATATCCGCGGAATGTGTAAATATATAATCCGCAAAAAAACCGTTTTGCCCAAGCGCATGCCTTAATTCCATCTCCCTGTGAAAACCGGGGTCATTAAGAATCATAAACAGCGCAAGCGGAATAAGAAAAACTATACCCTGAAGTATCTTCCTGGACTGTCTTGCGAGAAACATCGCCGAACTCAAAAGAAACATACATATTGACATATTAAACATACGACAGATTGTTGAAAGATATATTTTCAGCTTTGAAACAAAAATATAAATTCTATAGTCGAGTGCAAACGTATATGTATAGGATATTGTCTTTGAGAGATATATTGTACCCGTTATACCTATAAGCACAACCGAAAACAGCATTACCGACATTGCCTTTCCAATGTCGTTGTTTTTGTTAAAAATGAAAAAAATCACTACAAGCAACAGTAAAAATACAGACACAGCAAACATATCTATTACTTCCCTTCCGTCTTTGTAATCATTTTATCATTTTTTTTAATTTTTTGCAATAAAAATATTATTTTTGTAAAAAAGCGGCGAAATCGGCTTATTTTACCGAATTTCGCCGCTTTTTAAAAAATGTTAGTTTATGCTGTCCGGCTTCTGTAACGGCTTAAACTCATTCCAGAAAAATACCTTATATGTTTTGAACGGATTAAAGCCTTCAAATTCAATGCTTTCGCTGCTGCCGTCTCCTACAAACACTCTTTCAAGCACACCTTCATTATATTCGCCCACAAACACGTCTCCGCTTCCTATGTTCTTATGTCCGTATAAAACTGTAAGCGTGCTGTCGCCGTTTTCGTCATAGCCTACAAAGCTTACGTTGTCAATACTTGCCTGTCTTTCATCAAACTGTTCCTGAGTTGAGCCCGCAACAGAGTTTTCTGTAAAGCCAAGGGTTGCAACTTCGTGCTCAGGCGCGTTTTCTTCAACGTAAGAAAGCGTTGTAAACTCATCGCCGTTCGTATAAAGCACAGCTTGGATTAGATTATCCTTCTTTGTTATTTCAACACGCATTTTTACATTTGCAGTACTATTGCCGAATTCCATAGAGTAATCGTCAATATCAAGAGTGTCGATAGTACCGTTCATGTTATGCTTATAAAGCGCGAAGCATGGGGTACTGTTGTAACCGCCGTTTATCTGAACCATGTAGTAGTCACCGTCACCCGATGTATAATCGAACACTGCGCTGACTCTTGTGGTAGTCTTATTAATTGTAGCATCAAACGAAAGCTTATAGTCTCCGTTCCAGCCGGTTACTCCCCACTCTCCGAAATCATCAAGAACTTCGTCAATGTCCGGTCTGTAAAGCGTCCAACCGCGGTTAAAGCCCGTATCTATACTTCTTGACGGTCCGCCCGTCATAAGAAGTGCTCCACCCAAAATCCTTGCTTTAACATTTCCCGAACCGTTTAACGTTTGATAATCGGTGTACCAGTTACCTGCCGCGTCTATACTCTGATATGTTCCCGCCGTCGGTGTGGGATATGCGGTATCGGCATAAGAGAAGGGCTCGTTAAAGTCAGACGCGCCGTCTTTTACAAATTCAACGTATTTTACAAAGCTTACGTTGTCAATCTTTGCAGTTCTGCCATTAAGGTTGCTGCCTGCGGTAGCGAGCTGTGTAAAGCCGAAGGTTGCATGGTTATTTGCAAACAAGCCTTCCTCCGTATAGCTTACAGAAGATATAAGAGCGCCTGTACCGGCATTATAAACCGCCGCGCTGAGAGTATTGCCTGTTTTACTGATTACTGTTTTTATATTGACTGTTGCAGCATTTACCATAACCGTGTCATCAGAAGCAACTTCATCACACAATGAACCCTCGTGCCTGTAAAGCTTAAGCGATGGAGAGGAGCCGTATTGACCTGAAATCTGCACCATTGTATAATCGTCTGAAGTATCGTCATAACCTAACACAACACCGATTCTCGATAATTTTGATGTCAGCACGCCGTCAAAGGTAAGCGTCCAATCCTCATCTGCCCAGCCGGTAAGTCCCCAGCCGGAATAAGTGCTTGTTACTTCAGGCGTATCGGGTCTGTAAAGCGTCCATGCCTTGTTAAAGTTGCCGTCCACATTGCCGCCAGGTCCTTTTCCCATTTCAAGCATACCGTCTTCCGAAATTCTCGCAAGACAATTGTTTGTATTGTTAACAGAACCATACCTTGTAAACCAATTATTGTCCGTATCTACCGCAACATAGCTGTTTGCCGTTACATCAGCGTTTGTCGATGTTGAGCTCGCGTACTGTGTTTCACTGTAGCTGAAGGTATCACTTGCCGCTGTAACCGTTGTATTCATTTCAGCTAAATTTTCAAACTTAAGAGAACTTATTGTACAGTAAACAGAATCCGACGAATTTGCTGTACAGAAACCGGCGTATGTATTCGAAGCCGCGGCGCTTAAAGGCGCAGCCGGCGTTACCGATTTTGTATCATTGACAACAAAGGATTCATTTCCCTCACTGGCAACTGTCTGTCCATATACATTAACCGTTATACTGTTGTTTCTGATTGTTATTGTCGCTTTTGCGTCTTTCAGATAATTAAAATCGGTTGTGCTGACAAAACCCGAACCGACTCTGTCACTTTCCATAAGCTTTGTTTTTGAACCGTTTGTCATCTGATATAATTCCCATATAGCTCTGCTACTTTCATTTTTCGGTCTGGTAAAATAAAGCGCGTAAAAGCTTGATCTGTCATTTTTATTAATGTTAAAACGGAACATAAGGCCCGACGTTGAATTTTCTCTGGTAAAGTCAAAGCTTACCGTATAATTATCGTTAAGATTTGCTAAGCTGTCGGACATATATGCTATAACTCTTTCTCTCGGCATTAATGCAGATAAATCGTTGTTAAGCGGTCCGCACATAACAAGCGTTGAATCCTGAATTTTTGCCCTCTCAAGCTGTTCGCCGCCGCCGGCGCCAAATTCATTTCCGCTCCACCTGTCAACATAGTACCAGTCGCCGTTAAACTGACTTACCTTGTTAACAGCACTTTCTATTATAACGTAATCCTCATTTTGCGTATAGGCTGAAAAATCAACCGTCGCAACATCTGCCGTCGGCATAAGGTCTGCCTTATTATAAACCGTTGCCGCAAAAGCTCCGGAGCTTAAAGCAACAAGCATCACAAAAGACAGAAGCACTGCCATAATCTTTTTGTTTTTCATTTTTATAACCATTCCTTTCTTATTAAATATATTTATATATATATTTTAACACCGTAAGGAACAATTTTCAAGTTGATAGTTTGTGGACAGCGGCTAAAAATAATTAATAAAGCGAAATAAAAAAAGCAGCCGAAAAATCGACTGCTTTTTTGTAAATTAAAAAGTCTTATTCTTATTCAACAATAGCTGTTACGATACCGGAACCTACTGTACGACCGCCTTCACGGATAGCGAAACGAAGTCCTTCTTCCATAGCGATAGGTGTGATAAGCTCAACGGAAATCTCAACGTTATCGCCCGGCATACACATTTCTGTACCTTCGGGAAGTGTGATAACACCTGTAACGTCTGTTGTTCTGAAATAGAACTGAGGTCTGTAGCTGTTAAAGAAAGGTGTATGACGTCCGCCTTCTTCTTTCTTTAATACGTAAACCTGTCCTTTAAACTTTGTGTGCGGATGAATTGAACCGGGAGCAGCAAGAACCTGTCCTCTTTCAATATCCTTTTTGTCGATACCGCGAAGAAGCGCACCGATATTATCGCCCGCCTGAGCCTCGTCAAGAAGCTTTCTGAACATTTCGATACCGGTAACAACTGTCTTTCTTGTTTCTTTGATACCAACGATTTCAACTTCATCGGACATATGAAGAATACCTTTTTCAACTCTGCCTGTTGCAACTGTACCACGACCTGTGATAGAGAATACGTCCTCGACAGGCATAAGGAACTTGTCGTCAACATCTCTCTTGGGTTCGGGAATGTAGCTGTCAACAGCATCCATAAGATCAAGTATGCATTTGTACTCCGGAGCGTTCGGGTCTGTTGATGTGGATTCAATAGCTGCAAGAGCAGAACCTTTGATAATCGGAATCTCATCACCCGGGAAGTCATATTCCGAAAGAAGATCACGGATTTCCATTTCAACAAGCTCAAGAAGCTCTTCGTCATCAACCTGGTCAATCTTGTTCATGAAAACAACGATTGAAGGAACGCCAACCTGACGAGCAAGAAGAATATGCTCACGAGTCTGAGGCATA
>CACZTG010000340.1 GCA_902783995.1 uncultured Ruminococcus sp.
AAAGAGCTTCGGGCAAACCGTTTCGGCGGTGAAAAGGTTACTTATAACCGCTGTGAGAGCGACTTTGCGGAAGGGCATTACATTGCGGAAACCATTGAACGGCTGGCGATTGAGGGCGACAGAAAATATTCCGATTTTACTGTTCTTTACCGCACAAATGCCCAGTCGCGTACCTTTGAAGAATCTCTGATGCGGCTTGGTATTCCTTATAAAATTGTAGGAAGCCTTCGGTTTTATGAAAGGCAGGAAATTAAAGATATGCTTGCGTATATGCGAGTTCTTTTAAATCCGAGTGATATAATAAGTCTCCGCCGCATTATTAATTTGCCAAAAAGAGGCATAGGACAAACCACCGTTGATATGATTGAAAACCTTTCCGTGCAAACAGGAAAAAGTTGTTTCGATATTATCAAAAATTGTGATAACTATGAAAGCATTAAACGCGCAAGAAACGGTCTTACGGATTTTGCGAAGCTTATCCGGGGCTTTTTGAGCTTTGCCGCTGAAAACCCTGTTTCGGAGCTTATTAAATATATTGCGGAAACCGCCGACCTTAAATCGGAATATATAAAAGAAGGCGAAGATATATGCGCTTCAAGGCTTGAAAATATCGGTGAGCTTGTAAATATGGCGGCAGAGCTTGAGGAGCAAAGCGGTGACGAGCCATATACTTTAGGCGACTTTCTTGAAAGAATAGCCCTTGTTTCCGGTATTGATGAAATGGAAGATGACGCGGGCGTGACGCTTATGACCGTGCACACAAGCAAAGGGCTTGAGTTTCCCGTTGTGTTTGTTGTCGGTCTTGAGGAAACTCTCTTTCCTTCAATAAGAGGATATGTTGAAGACGAAAAGGAAATTGAGGAGGAACGCCGTCTCTGCTATGTCGCGGTTACAAGAGCGAAGGAAAAGCTTTTTCTTACCTGTGCGGGCAGACGTATGACATACGGAAAAACAAGCTACAACCCTGTTTCGAGGTTTATAAAAGAAATACCCGAAAATCTGCTTAACGATGTCAGTGAGCCTGTTTCCGACGCTTTTGATTCGGATATAGAAAAGCTTGAACGCGCAAGCGGCGTATCCTTCGCGAAATTTGCCGCTTCATATTCCGAAAACCCGGCAAAACCCGATTTTTCAAAAGCACAGTCGCTTAAAAGCTTCGTTCAGCGTGAAAATAACGGCGGAATAACATTTAACAAAGGTGACCGTGTTGCTCACAAAAAGTTTGGTGACGGAACGGTTAATTCCGTCACTGTAAGCGGAGATATGACAGTTTTAAGCGTGGATTTTGACAAATTCGGCAGAAAAAATATTATATCCTCTGTTGTAACATTAAAGGAGGCAAATCCGTTTTGAGAAGAAAAATTTTCTTTTATTCACTTCTTATATTATTATCGGGTGTAATTTATGCCGAAAGCAGTTTTTCGCTTATATTCCTTGTGACCGGTGTATGCATAGCGTCGGCAATTGCGGAAGGATATTATATTCAGCCGCTTATAGCCTCGGCAATTGCGCTCGGAATATGCTGCAAAAGCGGCAGTGTGTGCAGCATTTCTTTCCTTCTCGGCGGGCTTTTGCCCGGTGCGATTATAGGAATAGGCTTCAGAAAAAGGCTGACACTCAGCGTGCTTACGGTTTCGGGCGGGATATGCTTTATTGCGAAGTGGGTATGGCTTTACCGTTCATATTATCTTGAAAACGGCTCAAATATGTTTGAAGACGCATCGAGAGATATGTTAAAAATTATGAAAAGCAATATCGGCGACGCTCTCGCGCTTTACGGTATGTCGGGTGATGACAAAACAACAAAATTTGTATCCGATATTCTTGACAAGGTAACAAAATTCACAAATATTGTCGTTCCCGCAACGCTTATAATTTTCTCTTGCGGCGCGGCGTTTATAATTATAATGTGCACAAAACGGCGAGTATATAAAAACGGCAAAGCTTCGCCCGTTATATCCTTTTCGGAAATATACGCTCCCCCTTCGGTTCTGATTATTTTGCTTGTTTCCGTAATCGGGCTTTTTTCGGAGGGGCAAATTATGTATTTTGCGATGAACATATTTTTTATTGTTTTTGCATATGTTTTTGTTTGCGGCGTTTCCGTCGCCGACTATTATTTGAGAAAAAGGGTATCAGCTTCTTTTTTAAGGCTTACAATATATATTTTATTCGGAACAGCTTTTTCGTTTATAATTCCGCAAATATTATATATGGGGATTTTTATAACGGGCGTTTCGGATATAATCTTTGATTACAGGCATATTCGCAGAAAACCTTTACCGCCTGCGGAATAAATGTTTTTAGCCCCTTCAGAAAGGTGTGAAACGTAATGAACAATAAACTTAATCGTGCTCCCCTGCGAAAGCTGCTTACAAGCAGTATAGGCGTGGTTATTGTCGCTTTGTTTCTTTTTGCGACCTTAACCCTCGGTATGGGTAATATACCTCTTGCCATACTTGAATATCTTTTCGGAATCGGCATAACGGTATATATCATCTACAAAGAAAACACAAGGGAAAAAGAGCTGCTCGGATATATTAAAAATCTTTCTTTTATAACAAACGCGACAGCGACAAGCTCCCTTATAAAATTTCCGCTTCCGCTTGTAACTATTCACATG
>CACZTG010000341.1 GCA_902783995.1 uncultured Ruminococcus sp.
AAGAATCGCAGGTGTCGATTTACCAAGAGAAAAACGTGTAGAAATAGGTCTTACTTATATTTTCGGTATAGGTGTACCGAGTGCCAATAAAATCCTGAAAGATACCGGAATAAACCCCGATACAAGAGTTAAGGATTTAACAGAAGAGGAAGTCGGAAAGCTCAGAGATATTATCGATAAGGAATATCAGGTTGAGGGCGATTTAAGACGTGAAACAGCGCTTAATATTAAAAGACTTCAGGAAATCGGCTGTTACAGAGGCGTAAGACACAGAAAAGGTCTGCCGGTAAGAGGTCAGAGAACAAAAACAAACGCGAGAACAAGAAAAGGCAAAGCAAGAGCTATTGCGGGTAAAAAGAAATAAAGGAGTGAGAGGATAAATGGCAAAAGTTGCAACTAAAAAAGGCGGAAGAAAACGCCGCGAGAAAAAGAATATTGATAAAGGCGCAGCACATATCCGCTCAACCTTTAACAATACCATTGTAACAATTACCGACACAGCAGGTAACGCTCTTTCGTGGGCAAGTGCCGGAGGACTTGGCTTCAGAGGCTCAAAAAAGAGTACGCCTTTCGCGGCACAGTCGGCAGCGGAAACAGCGGCAAAGGCTGCTATGGAACATGGACTTAAAACCGTTGAGGTTTACGTAAAAGGTCCCGGAGCGGGCAGAGAAGCGGCAATAAGAGCGCTTCAGACAGCAGGTCTTGAGGTTAGTATGATTAAAGATACAACCCCGATTCCGCATAACGGCTGCCGTCCGCCGAAACGCAGAAGAGTCTGATTAAGTTGTAAAGGAGGAAATGTATAGTGGCAGTAAACAGACAACCCATCTTAAAAAGATGCAGAACGCTTGGTATAAACCCGCCGACTATGGGCGTAAACAAATCGTCTAACAGAAATCCGGGGCAGAGCAGAAGAAAGCAGTCGGAATACGGCTTGCAGCTTAATGAAAAACAGAAGGTTAAATTCATCTACGGAGTTTTGGAAAAGCCTTTCCGTAAATATTATGTAATGGCTACGAAAAGACAGGGAATCACAGGTGAAATGCTTCTTCAGATTCTTGAATCAAGACTTGACAACGTTGTTTACAGACTCGGTCTCGCGAACACAAGGCGTGAAGCAAGACATCTTGTAAATCACGGTCATATAAAAGTAAACGGCAAGAAGCTTGACATTCCGTCGTATCTTGTAAAACCGGACGATGAAATATCTGTAAGAGACAAGAGCAAAAACTCTGTCAGAATTAAAGAAATTGTTGAAACCAATGCGAGCAGAGTAGTGCCGAAATGGCTTTCAATGGACAGAGAAAATCTTACAGGTAAGGTTCTTGCACTTGCAACAAGAGAGGATATTGACTACGATGTTGAGGAACACCTTATCGTCGAGTTGTACTCTAAATAAAAATTAAACAGTACCCTCATAGATTGAGTGAAGATTAAATAATAAATAAGGAGGGTTTTAGTATGATCGAGATAGAAAAACCACGTATAGAAAGAGTGGAACTCGGTTCTGACGGAACATACGGAAAGTTTGTTATTGAGCCTCTTGAAAGAGGATACGGCATAACACTCGGAAACTCGCTTCGCAGAATTATGCTTTCGTCACTTGAAGGAACGGCTGTCACTTCTATAAGAATAGAAGGTGTTCAGCATGAGATTTCCAAAATTGACGGAGTTAAGGAGGACGTTACGGAAATTGTCCTCAACATGAAACAGCTTATCATTAAGCTGCATGGCGACAGCCCGAAGAATCTCAGGATTGACGCTGTCGGCGAGGGTGAAGTTACAGCGGGAGATATAAAAATTGACTCGGATGTTGAAATTTTAAATCCCGACCTTCATATTGCGACGCTCGGTCCCGAAGGCAGACTTTACATGGATATCGCGGTAAGCCGCGGAAGAGGTTATGCGCCTGCCGAAAAAAATAAGGATAAAGGCTCAAACATCGGAACAATCAATGTTGATTCTATTTATACTCCGGTAAAAAAGGTTAATTACGTTGTTGAAAATACTCGTGTAGGACAGATAACGGATTACGATAAGCTGACTATTGAAGTGTGGACA
>CACZTG010000342.1 GCA_902783995.1 uncultured Ruminococcus sp.
AGACCGGGACGCCCGACGACGGATTATATAACAAAGGTTATGAACAGAGTAACAACAATCGGTTCGGTATGTATTGCTCTTATAGCTATTGTTCCGCTCCTTCTTGCAAGGTCGAATAACATTACGTTATCATTCAGCGGCACATCGCTTCTTATCCTTGTGGGCGTTGCTATTGAAACGTACAGACAGATTGAATCGCAGCTTCTTATGAGGCATTATAAGGGCTTCCTTGATTAAGCGTCCCTATATAGCGGAAAGAAGGTATTTTTTATGAAGATGATTTTACTTGGTCCGCCGGCTGCGGGCAAAGGAACTCAATCCGCTTACCTGTCCGAACATTATAATATTCCCGCAATTTCAACGGGAAGTATAATAAGACGCAATATCAGCGAAGGAACAGAGCTTGGGAAAAAAGCAAAATCGTATATTGAAGCCGGAAAACTTGTGCCGGACGAGCTTATAATAGACCTTGTAATAAACCGCCTCGCGGCGGAGGATTGCAAAGACGGGTTTATACTTGACGGGTTTCCCCGTACACTGCCCCAGGCAGAGGCACTTGACAAAAACGGCATTAATATAGATAAGGTTGTTGAATTTAATGTTCCGGATGAAGAAATTATTGAACGTATAAGCGGCAGAAGAAGCTGCGATAGTTGCGGCGCCATATATCACGTTATAAGTAATCCTTCAAAAAAAGGAAATTTATGTGAAAAATGCGGCGGAAAGCTTGTGCAGCGAGCCGATGATACGGCAAAGACAGTGCGAAGCCGTTTGGAGGTTTATCATAAAGAAACAAAGCCTGTAAGCGGTTACTACAAAGAAAAGGGCAATCTTGTTACGGTTGACGGAGGGAGACGCTCCGTTGAGGAAACAAGCGCTGCTATGTGGAAGGCACTGGGTGTAGAAAGATGATAACAATAAAATCGGAACAGGAACTCAACAAAATGAGACGTGCAGGGAAAGTGCTTGTTGAGGTTTTTAAGCTTCTTGAAAAAGAGATAAAACCCGGCATTACGACTGCACATATAGATAAAATTGTCCACAAATTCATTTTGGAAAACGGATGTACACCGTCGTTTAAGGATTATAACGGTTTTCCGGCAAGCATTTGCGCTTCGGTAAACGATGAGGTTGTTCACGGAATACCGGGGAGCAGAATCCTTAAAGAAGGTGACATAGTAAGCATTGATTTGGGTGCGTGCTATGAAGGTTATCATGCGGATGCCGCAAGGACGTATCCTGTGGGCAAAATCTCGCCGGAGGCTGAGCGCCTTATTAAAGTTACCAGAGAAAGCTTTTTTGAGGGCGTGAAACAGGCGAAGGCAGGTGGCAGAGTTGGTGACATAGGTTCGGCAATTCAGAGTTATGTCGAAGCTCACGGTTATTCGGTGGTGCGCGACCTTATAGGTCACGGAATAGGTGAACATTTGCACGAAAGCCCCGATGTACCGAATTTCGGAAAGCCCGGTCGCGGCGCAAGGCTGCAAAAGGGCATGACAATTGCCGTTGAACCAATGGTAAACATGGGTCATTACGATGTATATACGCTTGATAATGACTGGACTGTTGTAACAGAGGACGGCGGGCTGTCCGCGCATTATGAGAACACGGTTATAATTACGGATGGCGAGCCTGAATTTACTACGCTTGAAGTATAAAGGCAGTATAGTCAAAAAGAGTATTGAAGGAGGTATTTTTCTTTGTCAAAGGAAGATGTAATCGAATTTGAGGGCAGTACAGTGCTTGAAGCGCTGCCTAATGCAATGTTTAAAGTTGAATTACCTAACGGTCACGTGGTGCTGGCTCATATTTCCGGTAAGCTCAGAATGAACTTCATTAAAATTTTACCGGGAGATAAAGTAACGGTTGAAATGTCACCGTATGATTTGACAAAAGGCAGAATTACATGGCGAGCCAAGTAAGAGCCGAAATATTATAAAATAAAAGGCTAAGTGTTTTAGCCGGATGCAAATTAAGGAGGTAACCGAAATGAAGGTTAAACCGTCAGTTAAACCTATATGCGAAAAATGCAA